>JBATKL010000382.1:0-4905 GCA_049669385.1 Candidatus Electrothrix sp.
CATCCTGCTCCGCTGCATCAAGAATACATAGGGCCTCTAGGTGCAGCTTCAGATGCTCGCCCAAGCGACGATCCGCCTCTACAGACAACATGGAGGTGGAAAACTCGATATCCTTCATCAGCCCTGCCAGTATCTCGGTTCCAGCTGCATCGTTCAAGGCCAAACGGAAGCCACCTATGACATCGTTATTAAAAACGGTCAAGGACTTGTCCGCCCGATCATCAAAGACATATTCTCCGACAATCCCGAGATCAGCCCCACTCGCATGAATACCGTAAAAAGTGTATTCAAAACCGCAAACAGCAGCAGCAAAACTCCTGCCCTGCCCGGTTCGATACAGGGCTTCGCCTTTCAGCAACCAATCACCGGCAACCATTTGCACGTCCAGACCGGTCTGGCCGATTTGGGCGTAGTAAGGAAGAAAAACAGGATGGCGCATATCACCGCCCAATACCAAATCAGGCTCCCGAGATGTACCGATGAAATGAGACAACCCGACATCAGCGTTACCAAGAGTATGACTATAACGCAAGGCAAGGTCAAGGTGGGATTGCTCAGCAGCACTTTCATACAAAGGATGATCGGCAGCAATGATCGGTTCACTGCGGAGCCGATCTTCTTCGCCAGGAAACGTCCGCACTCGAAACCAGGGAAGAATAAAGGCCTCAATCATGCCCTGATCCTGCGGAACCGAAAGGTGTACCATCGGTTGCCCGAGTTTTTCCTCTCCGCTGAAGTCCTCAACAGAATCTGTCTGATTGATAATATCAACAAGGTGAACAAACTCGGTAGCCCCCCAAAAAACCTTACTGATGCCGATTTGCAGCTCCCAGTCTTCAGCCGGATAGATAAAGCTTGCTTCCCGAAGATCCCAATGGGTACGCTCATCCGCATTACTGTCCAGACGAACAAAGGGTTTCAAGAGAAAACTTGAGCCGTCTGTGAAGGCATGATACAGCTCAGGTTGAAGAACCAAAGAGGCATTATGCTCCTTCTGGGCAGGGTATTGGGGCTCTTCAGGGAAATAACGCCCTTCAAGAACGATATTTCCAACGAGTTCGACCCCAAACGCCGACAGGGGAGGTAGGAGAAAAAGAAAAACAAGAGACGTTGCCGCTGTTACCGCTGTGAGTAATGCGAATCGTGAATATTTTTTTCTGTGGCTCGTTGTCTGCATATCAGAAATTCATGGAAAATAAATTATCTCGCTCTCTTCAAACTGTTCTTATTAAAATCGTTCTCCGTAAGGCCTGTCCGAAATCGGTAGCTCCTGTAAAGCAGAATTGTGGATTTCCCGCTCTGATGATTCACCATCTGCATCTCCCCCGCTCGCCAGTATTTGCCTTCATATTGCTTGTATCCTTTTATCGTCAGGGTTTTCAAGAGACTCTTCTTGCGATCATAAAATTCCACCTTCTGGATGCGGTACTCGTCTTTATCCCGCCATACCACTTGTCGGCTGTAGCCTGAATTCTCCGCATCAACAGGGTAATATTCAGACACTGTGCAGGCATGACCATTAAGATCTTCATCGCGAAGATACTTATAGGTATACTCCTCAACCTCCTGACTGGAGATATCCTCATAGGAGAATTCACTGCCGACAAACGAGCCGGATTTGTTGCGGGAGTTGATACGTTTCACCCGTTTCAGGGCGGGTAAATACAGCCATTGTTCATCATCACCGCTTTTATGGGAAAAAGTCAACAAGGCTGTTCCTCGAATATCACGAGGCGTGCGAAAAAGAGACATGCTCTTATCGCCGTCACCTTGTACTTCCAGAACGTTATTGGCCATCTCCCGTCGACTCTCCTGGCCATTTCTATTCTGTAAAATCATCACCATATCAGAAACCACATCGCCAAAGCCCTGATCTCGGCGTTCCGCTTCCATAACAATGGCCAAGCCTTTTTCTTCAGGAGCCTCTGCCAAACTGATTTGCCCACAGAGTGGCGAGAAAAATATACCAAGTAAAAGCACCCCTACTCCAAGCCAGCTTGTAAAAAATTTCATAAAATTACCCTCGTCTTCTTAATGAGACATTTTCCCTTTGCTCGGGATCAAAACATATCAGAATATCAATCAATTTGTGCTGGAGCAGATGATACAGATGATACAGATGATGGAGGTGGTGAAGAACGATCGAATCGTAACAGCAGGACAGGAAGAAAAAAGAAATCAAGCAGCAGAGCAAAGCTGATGGTGATTGCCGTCATACTGCCCATATGTGAATTGATCTGAAAACCTGAACAGGCAAGGACAATAAAGCCGCCGACCAGAGTGACCGTAGAAATCCACATAGGCGAGGCAACGGTTCGAAAGGCAAAGCGAACAGCGTCTTCCGGCGACATGGCCTGCTCGGTTCGCCCCCGCTGATATTTGGCGAGAAAATGAACCGTATCATCAACAACAATGCCCATGGTCATGGCGATCAGGACTGAAACTGCAAGCCCGACCTGACCGACCGCATATCCCCACACGCCGAAGCCCATAAATGCTGGGGCAATATTGGGGATCAAACTGAGAGCACCCAATTTAAAACTGCGCAAAACAACGACCATAATGATCGAAATAAGCCCCATGGCAAGTAAAGAGGAAGAAAGCATGGACTTAATATTGCGCTCCGAAAGATGAGCATACATCATGGTCACCCCGGAACCATGTGTATACATTGAAGGCGGAGCATTTTCCTTGAGCCACTCCCGACCGGCGGTTTCCAGGTCACGCATTTCTCTGGTACTTGCTCCGACAAGAGAGACCGTCATTCTGCTGGCTGATTTATCCACATTGATTCGATCGTTCAAATCCAAGCCAAAGGGCAGGTTCATCTCATACAAAAGCAGGTACTGGGCAGCCAGATTCCGTTCTTCCGGGAGCCGGTAATACGCTGGATCGTTGTCATGCATATTACGGTTAATCTGCTTCATGATATCCGTAAAGGTGTACACATGGCAAACATATTTCTGGCCACGAAACCAATCAGCAAAGGCCTCAAGGGTATGCTGATACTCAGGTTCATTGACACCGCCCTCTCCTCCAGACTGAAGGTCCCAATCAATCATGTACATACCGGTGAGGTTCTCGGCAGTGAAATCTGTGGCGCGGCGAAAATCAAAACGCGGGCTGAAAAACTTGATAAAATCATCATCCAGTTGGATACGGGAGATCCCTGTGCTGACGCCGATAATCATGATGATCATCGCCCAGAAAATCGCGGTACGCCTGCGCACGATAACATCGGCAAGACGCTCATAGATGCGTGAAGAAGATAAAGAGGACTTCCTCCCTTTCTGAGCAACCTTGAGCGGCAGAACAGCTGCCAAGGCCGGCAGGAGCAAGACGGAATAAAAGAAGGCGGCAATAATGCCCATTGCAACAACATTACCGAGGTCGCGAAACGGAGGAGCATCGGAAAAATTCATGGTCAAAAATCCAACCGCTGTGGTCAGGCTGGTGACCAACACCGGTTGAAAATTGCTGCGGATGGATTGCTCAATAGCCTGATACCGATCACGTCCGTTCCGCATCTGATGCAATATGCTGGTCAAAATATGGACGGAATCCGCAACAGCCAAGGTAAGAATAATGGTCGGTGCATTGGCAGAGGCAGGATTCATGGGAATACCCAGCCAGCCAGCTAAGCCGAGTCCGGTCAGGGAGGAAAAAATAATCACCAGAAAGGTTAAGCCCATACCAAGTGCAGAACGCAAACAGACGGCCAAAATCACCAACAGAAGCCCACACATGATAGGAACCAGCAGGGTGATATCCTCTTTGGCAGCCAGCTCAAAGGTCGTATCAATCATCACCACCCCGGTGACATAGATATCCAACTGAGGATATTTCTGCTGCATCTCCGCCTGTAAGGCATACGCAGCCTCGGAGATCGTATCCGACACCTTACCCTTTTCATCCGGCTTAACAACGTTGATATTCACGCCGGTTACATGGCCGGTGGGAGAAATGAGGCGTCCTTTCAGCAGCGGCTCGTTCAGAGCAATATTACGTACTTCCTGAACGTGCTCATCAGTGAGTTGCTCTGCATTCTCCACCAAATCTTCAACGATCAGATCATCGCCTTCTACCTCGGTATACTGATAGTTGGTTATGGAGTCTACTCTGCTGGAATAGGGGAGTTTCCAGGATTGTTCGGTGAGATCATGGACAGCAGCCAGCACATCACGGGTAAAGACATTTTTGGATTTTGGAGCAATCGTAAAAAAGACGTTCTCGAACTTGGTATAGGTCTGCTCTAAGGCGTTAAAGGCCTGAAGTTCAGGATTTTCCTCAGAAAAGAACATCCGGCTGTTGCTGGAGAAGGTAAGAAAACGGATACCGTAGCCGGTTCCTGCCACAACGAGCAGAGAAAGCAGAATCAACAGAATTCTGTATTTGATGACAAATCGGCCCAGACGTGCTTCAAATATATTCATCAGCTTGTCTTCCTTTTTTTCATCGCCTATCTCTGTCAAAGTATCCGGCAGACCGCGATGTGTATTTTTTTACAACAGTACCTCCCGAGTTACGATATTACAATGATTTTTCAGGCAAAAAAATTGTACAATAAAGCAGAAAGAGCACATCTTCCCCGATTGCCTTTCAGAAATTCTGTAAAAAAATGCTCCTCATCATCCTCAACAGGATTGAGTATCAAAATTAAAACCTATCCAGTCGACTTGAAGGGTACTACGCAGGGCTGACAAATCTCCGCAATCGCGACCGTCACATTGGGGAATTTCATTTTTTGTACCAACAAAGGACCGCCACCAGAACTAAGAATTGCGGCTGGTTCAGCCACGGCTTTGGTCCCGGTGACGCGCAGGACAACAGCAGACGCTGCTACCCCTTCAACCTGGTTCAGTTGATCTGGACTATAGAACTCAAGAGGCAGATTTTGGGCATGGG
>JBATKL010000383.1:0-2037 GCA_049669385.1 Candidatus Electrothrix sp.
GACATTGAGACAGCTTTTTCGGTTGAATAAAATTTTTAAACGACTTCAGCTGTACCAATTGATTTATTGGGATGCACAAAAAAAACTTGATTTGGCCTCTTTAAAAGAGGGAGGGTGCTATGATGCTGTCCTTGCAAACGATGTTGACACATTACCTGTTGCGTTTGCACTCGTTGGCAAAAAAAGAGTGCTGGCGGACGTTCATGAATACAGTCCCAGGCAGTTTGCTGATAATCCACTCTGGTTGAGAACTCGTAAACCTATGTTAACCTTTCTGTGCAGGCATTATCTCAGTAAGGCGGACAAGATAACAACCGTTTGTGAAAGCATCGCTCGGGAATATGAAAAAGAGTTCAGGACAAAACCGGTTGATGTTCTTCGGAACTGTGCCCCGTATTTCGATCTCCATCCTCAACAGCCTCAAGGTAAAATAAAAATAATTCATCATGGTATCTCATCTCCGTCTAGGAAGATTGAAAATATGATACAGGTTATGGATTTTGTCGACAACAGGTTTACTCTTGATCTGATGCTTGTCAATATTTCTGATGAATACTACGATTTTTTACAGGAAGAAGCAGATAAAAGGGAGAACGTACGTTTAATTCCCCCTGTTTCAGTCGAAGATATCATTCCTTTTGTCAATGCATATGATATCGGTTTGTATCTTTTGGAACCCCTTAACTATAATCAGGAAAAGGCCCTTCCTAATAAATTGTTTGAATTTATTCAGGCAAGGTTGGCTCTTGTGGTCGGTGTTTCTGTTGAAATGAGGAATCTTGTTGATAAACATCAATGCGGAGTGGGCCTGACTTCTGCCGACCCTCGAAAATGTGCTGAAATTTTGAACGCATTAACTGACGAGGATGTCATTACATTTAAAAAGAAGAGTAACTCGGCGGCAAAAGAAGAATCTTTTGAGAATGAGAGCGTCAAGTTGTTCAACATACTTGGCTCGCTTGTGGATGGTCCTGATTCTTCATGTTAGCAAGTTTCATTATTGCCGCCTTTAACGAAGGGCGGTTTATTGAACAGGCTGTGCTTTCATGTCTGAATCAGACGGTTCAGGATATTGAAGTGGTTGTGGTTGATGATGGGTCAACCGATGAGACCTGGGAAAAACTTCTTTCTTTGCAACAGAGTTTCAAGGACAAATTAGTTCTTCATAGGTTTAGCAAAAATAAAGGAAAGGTTGCAGCGTTCAACCGGGCTTTTACTATGAGTTCTGGGGATTATGTCGCCATAATGGGGGCCGACGATATCTCTGTCAACGACCGGATTGAGTACAGCCTGAAATGCATTAAAGATTATGATATTCTTTGCGGCGATTTAAGCAAGTTTGATGATGAAACAGGAGCATTGTTGAGTGCAAGCCTGATGGAAGAGTCTCTCGATATTTCAGGTGATAGAGTCTTTACCTTTAAAGAGTTACTCGAAAAACCGTTAGTCTTTGGAGGGACGATTTTCTCAAGGCGAGAGGCATTAAAAAATGTTTTTCCCATTGATGAAAAAATAGTCCATGAAGATTGGTGGATTCCGTTATGCTTGGCAGCTCATAAAGAGATCAAATATTGTCATAAGGTACTGTGTAAATATCGTATTCATTCCGGTCAGGATACTCTTTTGAAGAGAAGATTTAGCAGTTATGATACATGGCGGGCTTTTCGCGTCAGAGAAATACCGTACTATGAAAGGGTACTTGCTTCATTTGATCTTGATGAACAGTCAAAAAAGATAATGCAACATAGAATCAATCGCGAAAAATTAGCGGACCAGGATATCATGGTTCGAGCTAAAGCCATATCGGCTCTGGATAAAAAAAACGTACTTGATTACCTCACAGTATTACACCCTTTTTTTTGTTATTGGTGGATGAAGAGGAAACTCCTCTGAGGTGCTTTTCCCTTTCCACCAAGCCCGGACGTAGAGTTCCTCTTCTGTCGAATCCTGACTGATATGCTCTTTAATTCTTACATATTCCTGCTTTTCTTTCTTCCTGTCACGCTGGCAGTTTTTTTTCTACTCGGAAGATCTGGT
>JBATKL010000384.1:0-1613 GCA_049669385.1 Candidatus Electrothrix sp.
GCCAGATCGTGGGCAAGATTGCTGCTCGGCAACCGCATACGGACAGGGCCTTCAGCTTGCTTCTGTGCAGCCGCTTCTATCTGCTTTAAATAGGCCGTGCGGTTTTCCTTGCTGCGGTCAATGATGCGGCGGGTAACTTGCTTAACGGTTTTGTGCATGGTGTTTTACTTGAGAACTTGATGGAAACAGGAGTTACGACGCTCAAATAACGTCACGAATAATGGACGTCTGTATTTCAAATCAGGATCCTATTTATTATACATGTCGACCATTATGGAGAAATCAACGGGGTCATCTATGATAAGTAAAGCTAAGTGCAAATAGAGGTCATTTTCTAAAATTGAGCACTGACAGAGGACTATGTCGAAATATTTTCAATCTGTTGAAGAAAATTATTTTCATTCACAAAGGTCACATCATACATGCTGCTCATACCCATGGTCTGTTTTTCACTTAATCCCATGACGCACATAAGAAACTGTGTTTCATTAAGTTTCAGGCGCTTTCTCAATACGGAATACTTTTCAATATCTTGCCGAAACTCACCTGTTTTACACTCTATACACAGCGGAGTCGTATTATTGAGAAGAAAAAAGACATCAAGTTCATGCCTATCTTCATTTGGAAATATTATTGAAAGATTACGAAGGCAAGCGACCGGCACTTGCTTCTCTCGGAAAAAGTCCAGCAGCTTCATAAAGACAAACCACTCCATCCACTCCCCGTTAAAAAAGTTCACTATTTTCGGAGAAGTTTGAAGCGTTAGGCGAATAATCTTTTCCTGCTTTTGATAAAAATACTTGGCGACAAATGAATACTCATACAAGTCTTTGCAGAACCGAGTAATCGTCTGAATATCTTTCTGACTTCTTTTGTTAAGCGTAATCTTGACGCTTGTATAGCCTTTTTGCTGGATGTATTTAATCTTATCGCTTACAAGCCTGAGCGTCTCGTATTGATCGCCCAACTGCACTGCAACTTCATCAAAAAAACCCGTTGTATCCAGAGCCTGCTGGTTAACGTCAATTTGAATCTGGCGTTCTTGAAAAAATTTCAGTATCGGCTCGTATTGCTGCTCGCTTTTCAGCTCTTCTGTATTGTAGATATCTATTTCGGACAGAGGTTGACGAGACTCCTTTTCTGCCGAAACTGCCGTATCTTGAGGAGTAAGTTGACTGCGCAATTGCTGCAGCTCATTTTTCTGCGCAATAAACTGTTCGATGATTTTTGCAACAAAAGCTACTGTATCATAGATCGAATTTGGTGTTTTACAACGGGGACACTTGACGGATTTCCCCCGATAATCATTGGAAACCTCCCGAAGATGACCGCATTTTCCGCATCTAAAAAGTGCCATATTTTTCTCCCGTTCCCGTTATATTATAAGATGATACCATCCACTCTCTCTATCCTTTGCATTGCCTCGCAACAGACAAAAAACCTCAAGCAGCCCAATACACCAAAACAGGCCTCTCCTCCTGACGGAGAACAAAGCGAACCGGCATATCCTCTGCCGGGCCAGCCTCTTGAGCCTTTGCCAGTACTTCTTTTTTTTCTGAGCCAGTGAGATGGAGAATGATTTCCTCTGTATTGAGGATGGCGGGAAGCGTCAA
>JBATKL010000385.1:0-2697 GCA_049669385.1 Candidatus Electrothrix sp.
CTGGACTCTTTGACCGCCTCAACCAGCCCCAGACGCTGATCTGTCATCAGGGGCAGCATATACACAAGAAAGAAGGTGCCCGCCAGAATAACCGCGATACCGGGTAACACCAGCATAATCATGCCAATAACAACAAGAAACACAAAGAGAGCTGCAAAGCCCAGTAAGGGAAAAAACAGATCCATATGAGCGAACAGATCCTTCACGTCCGGCTTTCTGTTTTCGCGCAGGGCCAACAGCAGGGACTGCATATAGCCGGCAGAGACCACCGGGGCCATAATCCCGAGACTGACAACCGACACCACAATCATCACCAGGGTGTTGACAAGTATCGGTGCGAAATTCCCTAGCATTACTTGCCAGGATCGTTCAAAATGCTCTTTAAAATCCATACCTCCTCCTTCCGGCTCAACCGGATTTGTATAATTAGGGATTTTTTTCAAGAAGAGGTTAACAGCCTGCAAGAGAAGTTGGCAAGAAGTAATTCCTTATTCAAGGCTTTTAAAAATCATCAAAAAACGATTGAGTTATTCGGATAAAACCAAACTGGTGCCTTTCTAAAATTGCCAAGGCCTCCTTTACCTGATCGCTATCCTTCTTATTCATTGTCAGTTGGACATATCCTGTGATGATAATGAGCGGTCTTTCTCTATCCATGTAGAAATGCACTATTCTATGAAATATTTTTTTGACGGTATCAACACTCTCCGTCATCAAATATAATTCGCTCATACTAATAATTTTCACTGCATACTCCTGCATACTCCGCCTGAACATAACAATAATTATCACATAGAAAAATAATACCACACCGTGTCAGCACAAACAAAAAACAAGCAAAAAACAAGCAAAAAATAACCAGCAGATGTCAGGACGCCAGCAGGCGGAATCATTTCTTGCGCTTTATTCGGGCTGTGGCCTCAGCCGACCAAGGCTCCTCAGGCCAATGGTGCTTGGGATAACGGCCCTTCATTTCCTTGCGCACCGCAAAATAACTGCTCTGCCAAAAGCCACGTAAATCCTGGGTAATCTGCACCGGTCTCCGGGCCGGAGAGAGAAGATGAAGCACCACCGGCACCCGACCTTGGCAGACCGCAGGTGTCTCGGCCAGACCGAAGACCTCCTGAAGGCGAACAGCCAGTACCGGCGCTTCACCGGGACGGTACTCCAAATGAATCCGGGAACCGCTGGGTACCTGGATATGGGTAGGCGCATCCTTTTCAAGGCGTTGCTGTTGCTGAAAATCCAAGCGGGACCGGAGGATCTGTTCCAGATTCAGTGAGGTACAGCCCTTGATCGTGCGGATACCGCTCAGATAGGGGAGCAGCCAATCCTCCAGCTCAGCCAGCAGGGTTGCGTCGGACAGATCTGGCCAATCAGCCGACCGCTGCCAAGATCGCAGGCAGAGCAAGCGGGTCTGCAACTGACGGGCCTTTGCAGACCACGACAGGGTTTCAAGACCTAGCTCCCGAATTCCTGAAAGCAAAGCATCCTGAACCGCAATCGGATCAGGATTAATAAGCGGTCGCTCACTGACCAGTAATTGCCCAAATTGCCCACATTGCCCAAGACGAACAACACAACGACTAACCACTCGTTCTGCCTTGCTGTCCCAGAGCACCTCGTCCTGTTCTGCCAGTTCGTCCTCAAACAACAATTCAACTTCACTCTGGTCAAGCTGGGCAGCGAGAAAAATCCGCCCATCCTGCCGACCTGCATCAAGGGAAGGCACCACCAACCATTGCGAAGCAGCCAAGGGGTCATGGGGTCGGAGCAGGCCGCCGCGCCCGGAAACGAGCTTGTAGCTTCCGTGACTTCGGCGAAGGGCTACCCGATCCGGCCAGGCCAGAGCCAGTAGGCCACCGACAGAACAATGTCGAGTATCTCGGGTCCTTCCTTTTGCTTGGATTATTTTTCCTTTAAGCAGAGAGGCCAGCTGTCGAGTGCTCTGCTCCACCCGAGCACAGGTTCCCAGCTGACCGCCTAAAGCGTGAACCGCTGCCCTCCCTTGGCTACGAAAACGGTGCAGGCAAAAGAGCCGATCCTCCAAATCAGCACTGTCACTCCTCGACAAAATATCCGGCTCGGAAAGCAGGGCCGCAAGGTCAAGGGCTGTGTGCTGATTTTCTTTATCTGCCAGCAGAAGCATTCTGGCTAAGCGGGGATGCAGCGGAAAATCTACCATTGCCCGCCCTGTCTCGGTGATCCGCCCCTGCGCATCCAAAGCGTCCAGTCGCTGAAGTAGCTCTTTACCTTGGGCAAAGGAGGCTGCTGGCGGCGGGGTCAGCCAAGAAAGCTGAGCCGGATCACTCACGCCCCAGTTGGCCAATTCTAAAACCAGCGGTGCCAAGTCTGCCTGAGATATTTCCGGCTGATCAAAGGCCTGGAGCCCAGCATCAATACCCTTATCCCAGAGCTGATAACAGGTTCCTGGTCCAAGCCGCCCTGCTCTGCCTGCCCGCTGTTCTGCCGAGGCCTTGGAGATCCGCACGGTATCTAAACGAGAAAGCCCGGAGTTACCATCAAAGCGAGGCACCCGCTTCCAGCCGCAATCAATCACAGCGGTGATGCCCTCAATGGTGACACTGGTCTCGGCAATGGTGGTTGCCAGGATAACCCGCTGCCTGCCTGCCGCATCAGGCTGAATGGCCAATTCCTGCTCTGCCGGTTTCAAGCTGCCGTGCAGGGGGCGGACGA
>JBATKL010000386.1:0-4541 GCA_049669385.1 Candidatus Electrothrix sp.
TTGCCTTGCAGGGACCACACCACGGTGCCCAGAAATCCACCAGACAGGGCAGTTCGTTCTTTTCTACTTTTGCCTCAAATTCACCATCGTTCACTGTGATGACATGTTCACTTTCCATAATACAATCTCCTCTCTCAGCTTTTTCGTTCTTTTGGTTAGGTTTAAGATCTCTTCAAACAAAATTAATACGGAACCGCGTTTCAGTCAACTGACTGAGAATAATTCACAGTGTCTTTTTTCATAGGGAACGTATCAGGGAGAGCCTTGTAGGATGCATTCTATGTTCCGTTTTGTGCGGAGGCTCCCATCTCCAAGCTGACTAAAATTCCTCAGATTCTCTCGAAAAAAGCGGTTCAGCGACCTTCCGCAACTCACGGCAAAGGCAGTTGAGCCAACCAACTATGGGCCTGACGAATTTCCGTACCGTCGGGATAGGTCGTTTCCCGATCAAGTTCCTTGACAAGCTGAATTTTAGGAATTTTATCAAGACAGCGGTCAAACAGAGAAAAATTTTTACTCCGGCGGCTGTCCGCCCATTTTACTTCAAGCATTAAACTGGGGGCTGTTTCCTTAGTCACAAGAAAATCAATCTCATTGCCGTCCTTGGTCTGAAGATAATGCAGACCCATTTCCTCGCCAAAGCAGTCTTCACGAAAATGAATCTCTTTGAGCAGGGCGCAGGCTGTCGCATTTTCCAGTCGTATTCCCAGATCTCCGATGATCTGTCCGGTGTCATAAAAATAAAATTTAGGCGTTTTGAGCAATGACCTAGCTATATTTCGATGAAAGGGCGTCACTCGAAAAAGAATATACATATTTTCCAAGAGCATCAGCCATCGCTTAACTGTTTTGTCGCTAACTTGCAGATCCTGAGCCAGAGAACTGTAGGAGACCGGACTTCCGACCCGCTTTCTCAGCAGTTGAATCAACGTCTCAATCGCCGTAATCTGCTGTACGTTTTCCAGTTCAATAAGATCCTGTCTGATGATAATATCCAGATGAGAGCGTTTCCAGCGTTTATAATACGTTGTCTCGCCCCTCAGATACGGCTCCGGGAAACCGCCTATTTCAAGTAGTCGCTGCAACGCCGATTCAGGGGTAATATCAGGCGACAAAGAGGTCACTTCCTTGAGATCCAAGGGGTGGAGTCTGAACTGAAAAAAGCGTCCTGCGAGTGAATCTCCGACTTTCTTATAGGTGTCCAGTTTGGCACTGCCGGTAACCACGAGAGCGGGAGGAATGCCTTCTGTGTCATAGATGCCTTTCAGCCATGATTTCCAGTTCTTTAATTTATGAAGTTCATCAAAAATAACAGCCGTTTTCTTCCTATCCCATGTCCGTTCCAGCAGGCTGAGCCGATGATCCGGGTTATCAAAGTTGAGATAATCAGAATCAGGAACCAGCATTTTGGAAAGCGTGGTCTTGCCGGATTGCCTGGGGCCGGTGATGAGGATAATCTTGTGGCCAAGATCCCTGCTGACGGCTTGTGTAAGATATCTGTCCATACCGACTATTATAGACCTCACTCCGAAAAGGTCAAGGCCATCTCGAAACAACCTCCGAAAAAGTCAAAGTCAAGCAGTCTTCCTGCGCCCTACCCGGCTGATTAGCCATTTTTCTTGCCAGATAACAATTTGTCGAGCTTTGCAAAAGGAGTGTGGGATGATGTTGCTGTCTTCTCGTTATCTGCATTGTGCGTTGGCAGCCATTCGGCATCCAAAAAACGGGAGTGCTCGTTGTCATGACAATACAGGCACAAGAGTTCCCAGTTGCTGCCATCAGGGGGATTATTTTTATAATTATGATCCTTGTGATGGACCGTAAACTCTCGAAGTTTTTTGCCTGAAAAATCACGACCGCACTTTGCACAGACCCACGGCAGGATTTTCAATGCCTGATTACGATAATCAAGTTTTTTCATTTCATTTTTTCTCGATTGGCAAAATATAACAGACTTGCAGGATGCATTCCATGCGCCATTTTTTGTGCGGAGCCGCCCACCCGGCTACTCTTTAATCTGACCGGAAATCATTGACCTAATGACTGCTTGATCTTCTCTAATTCCTGCGCTTCTATTCCGGTCGAACGGGCAACAACGTCGATCTGAACACCCTGCGCCAATAATTTTTTAGCGATCTCAACCTTGTTTTTTCTTTCTCGCTCACGCAGTTTTTCCTCATATAAATCTACATTCTCCGCATACTGTTCCTCAAAAATAATACGCCGGATCTGCTCTTCAGACAAGTCTGATAAATCCATTTGACTGAATGCCTCCTTGACTTCCTGCGTGCGCAACAACCCGTGCATTGCACGGGCTGTTTCTGTATCCTGAACAACATCAAGAAGAAGCCACTCTTCAAGCTGATTAACCTGCTGCCGCTTAATATGGCTTTCAGGGATATTTTTTGGATAGAGCGCGATGATCTCCCAAGCAAAATCCCACGCTGTTTTTTTGCAGTCCGATGTTAGTCTGATAATTTCTTTGATTCGCTTATGAGGCGGCTGCAACTCGAAGAACCAGCAGATACTGTAGCACGAAAGAACTTCGTTATATTCCGAGCCAGTTTGAAATTGACTGGAATAGTTTCGGCACTGATAATCGAGAAACCGTGCCATTGCCCGTGCATCGGTACCTTTTTGCAGTTCCACAAGAATTCGTTGATTCTGCTCGGTGATGCAAAAAACGTCTATGACATCATGCTTTGTTTTCTGAATGAGCTTTGCCGGTCCCGTGATAATAAATTCTGTGGGTTCATAGGAAAGGTCAACAATGGGAGATGACAGCTCGGGTGCTAATGCAGCATTGAGAAAGGCTTTCAGGATGTGCTTCTGATGGAAAATTTTCTTGAAAAACACATCGTATTTCAATCGCCCGTGAAATATCGGTTTATCCTGCATGATTAATCACCTGGATTTACTTTTTTCCTTTGATAGGGTGCTGCATTCCATGCACCACTTTTTGTGCGGGTGCTGCACCCCGCCCGATTGCCACGCAAGCCAACCTGCTTTTTTTCTTGACATAAAAAGAACAGCGAAATATCCTGTTCAAAAAGTTTGCCGCATTACTGAACATAGAGAGCACCCCATCAAACACCTCTTGCAATCATAGAATAATCACGATTGCTTATACCTGAACCCGCAGAATTGTGATACAGAATCAATGTCTGATCAAGGTGAAGTATTAATCGCTCTTCTCAATGATAAAAAGGATTTCGCCGTCGTGCGCGACCAACACTGGTATCGTATCCCGGTCAGCAGTGCGCATAAATGGCTGAAAAATCGCTGGCCACCGCAGTGGATAGCTTTCTATCAAACCAAAATCTTCGGGCCGGAAGCCTATTCAATCAGCTATTATACGAAAGTCATTGATGTTCGTAAAGTCTATAGGCAGCAACTCTTTCCCGATGAGATGCCCAATCGCAAAAGTAATCGGCAATATTATCAGCTTATCCTTAATCCGTTACAAAAATTACCGCAACCGATACTCAGTCGGCGATGGCGCAGAATCGTTTTCATTCCGACAACATGGTGCAAATTCACCCATGCGGCTGAAATTAATGATCTGTACGACGAAAGCCCTTTGGAAGACCGTTTGTGGGTGGAATTTAAACGCCACGGAATTCCTGCTGAACGACAGGAGTTCGTAAAGGTCGGCAAACAAAATTATGCCTTGGATTTCGCGGTCTATTGCTCTGAAGCAAAGATAGATATTGAAACTGACGGTGATAGCTGGCATACAAAAACAACAGCTGAGGATAATCGCCGAAACAATGCCCTGGAAGCAGCAGGCTGGAAAGTTTTGCGATTTTCGACCCAGCAGGTTCAGGAGCAAATGGAGAGCTATTGTATTCGTAACATCACGGAGACCATCAATAATGCCGGAGGAGTGGATGAAGGCAAGATGGTTGCGCGAAAGATTAACCTGAAAGCGAATGGCGCATATCAGTTATCCTTGCTTGACAGTTTTTAAAATCCGCCGCTGCGTCGTTTCATTTATCACGTTTATTTTCTCTGAACACCTCTTCGTAAATATTGCAGGATGCATCCCATGCACCATTTCCACGCGATACTACCCTTTTCTAAATAATTGTATCCGTTAGCGATTATCTCTCAACAAAGACTCATACGCATATTTCGCAGCAATTTCTCTAGACAAATTTTGCTCTCTTCTGTTTGACTCATGCTTAATAAGCCGTTCTACCAGCACCGTATCGCCATGGCATCTTTTCGTAAGAAGCTGTTCAAATTGATTATTTATTGAACTTGCTTTTTTCCGGCTCCAAAAGAAGAAAACAATCAATGCAGTTAAAATAAATATCAGAGCAATTCCCACCATGAATATTTCCTTAACACCGTATTGTTAATAACTAGAAACTTTCCATATTTTGAGGGACAATAGCCTCCCTCACTTTATACACAAGCCTTCCAGGGTGTCCATCCATGTACCATTTTATGCGGGAGCCCGCACCCTACCCGGCTTGCTATGCAGCTTTTCCCAATTTATCTTCTAACACTTCGCGTTTCTTTTTGAATAGCTTTTT
>JBATKL010000387.1:0-1747 GCA_049669385.1 Candidatus Electrothrix sp.
CATAAGTGCCCTCGCGAATTTTATCAGCATCGGTGTCAGAGATGACCTCATCGAACACAATCCACTCATCTATTCTTCCGTCAAAGTTTCTGAGGGAATTGCCGTCGTGGCGTTGGCCGATGACAAAATTCGACAATGAAGAAACATACATGTCGTCGCCAGAAAAACTGGTGGAGACCGCGCCGCCGGTAAGCCAAGATTGATTGCTGTCGTCCCATAAGCGGGTGCGATGGGTGTTGGTTGACGCATTATAACTGTGATGTATCCAATACCAGTAGCCTTGTTTCAGAGCTACGTCGACTTGGTGTGTATCGTAGTTGCTGAGTCCGCTATTGTAGCCATGCAGAATATAAAGTGCATTGGCATAACCGGTGACTGACCCTGTGTTGTCATCATGACAGATGGCAAATTGGCGATAGCCGTCCGCGGCGTTGTATTTTGAAAAAAGATATTTGACGTCGGTTGTGACATCTTCGATCATGAACCAGCCCGTGATGGTGAAATCGCTTTCGCCGCTGGTGGATTTAAATGGATGGCCGAAAGAAAGATTGGTGTTGGTGATGTAGTGATAACTGGTGTCGGTAATGTCGTAGTTAATTGAGCCGGTGCCGCGAATAAAAAAGTTGGGATCGGAAGCCGGAGCTGTGGCTGATGCTGTCAAGGTGTTATTTTGCAGGGAGTCGTCAGTGGTAAGATCCCCGGGTTCAAAGTGATAAAGGCTAAAAATGTCGCCGTTGCCCGAGAAGTCGTTGCTCGAGGAAATCGTCGAGTCGTAGATTCCCTTCATGATCCGGTTAGCGTCAAAATCGGAGATGACACGATCAAAGATGGTTAATTCGTCTATGTTGCCGGTAAAAAACCGTGTACTCTCCGCATCGCCGCGTGTGCCGATTATAAAATTCCCGGTCCCCGAGTTCATGTTTTCTGTTTCTTCGTAATATATATTCTCGTAATCAATGGGTTCTTTGTAAAGCCATTGGCTGGCAGCCTGATCCCATATTCGTAGCTTATGGCCGTTTAAAGCAGCATGATAAGAATGATGAACGAAATACCATTTGTCGGCATCCAACTCGACGTCAGATTGAAGATTGGTGCTGTAACTGGTATCGCCATAGCCGTGATAGATAAAAAGACTGTTGTTCGTCCCGGTTTGTGATCCAGAACTGGTGTCCTGAGCGATGGCAAACTTGCGGCCGCCGCTGACCGGGTTGTATTTTGAAATAATGTAACTCTGGGCTGTACTGTTGGCCGTGTCCATGTACATCCAGAAGGTTTCGGAGAAGTCGACTTCACCGGTGGCCGATTTGTAAGGGTGCCCGCTGGCCAGGTTGGCGTCAGTGCGGTAATGGTAGCGGTCGCTGGTGGTGTCGTAGCCGACTGAGCCCGAGCCAACGATGCGCCGACTGGCGTCGGTGACCGGCGAGTTAGTGGGGGTCAAAGTTTGGCTGTTGCCGGAAAGATCGACCGCAAGCGCTCCGGGCTCAAAGTTATAAAGGCCGAAAATGTCGGTGTCGGCGCTGAAGTTGTTCCCGCAGCCGACCGGCATCGCATCGCCGTCGATGCGGATGTCTTTCCAGAACCAGTTCAGGCTGTAGCTGCTCGAGCTGTACATCATGAGCTGGGCCGGCGAATTGGTCTGGTAAAGATTGTTTGCGGTGTCCTGAACTTGCAGCACGTCGTTGATCCAGTAAGCGACATCGTTGCCGCTTTTGTCCCATTCGATTCCCAGTTTGTACCACTGGTCCAC
>JBATKL010000388.1:0-1535 GCA_049669385.1 Candidatus Electrothrix sp.
GCCTTGGCCGTGTCATTGAGAAAGAGATCCTGGACAACAAGAAACTCCAGATGATCGAGAGCCTTATGGACATGGCCGATATTAGCATCAGCAATGGCCGGGTCTTCACCAAACACGTACAGGGCCCGGATTTCATCCTGGAGGATATTGTCCCAAATCTCTGTGGCTGGTTTGCCGGGATGCCGGGGTAATTTGACCTGCCAGCGTTCTTCGTATTGATCAAAAAGTTGATCATTATCCAGCTTGCCGTAACCGGGCATGGTGTTGAACAGAGCGCCCATATCGCAGGCCCCCTGGACGTTATTCTGACCGCGCAGAGGATTACAGCCCCCGCCTTCCACCCCAACCTTGCCGCAAAGCATGGCCATATTGGCGATGGATTTCACCCGATCTGTACCGGTGTGATAATGGGTGATACCCATGCCGTGGTAGACCGCATTGCGACCGGGAGCCGCATACATACGGGCGGCCTGTTCCAGTTGACTGATCGGCAGACCGGTGATTTCGGAAACCAGTTCAGGCGGATATTTCTCCGCCATCTCTTGCATCTCCTCGAAATCCTCGGTGCGCTGGGCAACAAAGTCCTTATCCCAAAGATCTTCTTTCAGGATGATATGCATCAAGCCGTTGAGCAGGGCCACATCCGTACCCGGCTGAATCCGCAACCAGAGATCAGCTCGTTCTGCCAGCTTGGTCCTGCGCGGATCAACCACCACCAATTTCGCATCCCCTTTATCCAAGGCCTGATGAATACGCAGGCCGATAGTGGGATGACTGGTGTCTGGATTAGACCCGATCATGAAAAAGAGATCTGTTTTATTGTTAACGACATCGGCAATGGAGTTGGTCATTGCGCCGGAACCGAAGGTGATGGCCAGACTGGCCACCGTGGGAGCGTGTCAGAGCCGGGCACAGTGATCGATATTATTCGTCCCGATCACCGTTCGCATGAACTTCTGCATGAGGAAATTTTCCTCGTTGGTCGCTCGGGCACAGGAGAATCCAGCAATGGAATCCGACCCGTGCTCCTTCTTGACCTTGGTCATCCGCTCGGCAATAACATCATAAGCCTCGTCCCAAGTGGCCTCCACCAGCTTGCCGTCACGGCGAACCAGGGGAGTGGTCAGGCGTTTTTTATCCTGAGCAAAGTTGAAGGCAAAACGACCCTTGACGCAAAGGGCTCCGTAGTTGGGAGCCAAGTGCGATTCCGAGGTGGCCTCCATGATGGTGTCGCCCTTGACCTTGAGTTGCATCTGACAACCGGCCCCGCAATAGGGACAGGTGGTGCGCACCTTGCGTGTTTCTTCACTGAGGATCGGCGACAACACATCCTTTTTATTAATGGTGCCGGTAGAGCAAAAGTCAGCACAGTTGCCGCAATGCACGCAGTTGTCATTAAAGCTGAGAGAAATACCCGTCGCCACACCCTGCTCATCCTTGGATACGCAGCTTAAATCCAGGGCCTCGTAGGCGCAGGCATTGACACAGCGTTGACAGTAGATACATTTATTGAGATCTACATCCAGCATGGGATG
>JBATKL010000389.1:0-4247 GCA_049669385.1 Candidatus Electrothrix sp.
GTTATATCTTTAGTCGGGTCATCAATTTCTTTCCTCTGCTCAAGCTCCCGTATCTGCTCCTCGCGCAACCCGGTCGCCTCGGCAATGTCCTCGAATGCATATTTCCCCTTTTGTAACATATTGGCAGCAATTTCAAGCTTTCCTTCGAGGTTGCCTTCAAGCTGGCCCTCAATTCGCGCCGTCTCAATCATATCCCTTTTGACAGCTCTGTTGATCAGATAATGTTCATAGGTCCTGCGTTCTTTCTTGGACATCTTAAGCAGGTTCAGTTTTTTTTCAGCCATCTGGATCTTCTTTGAGATCACGTCAGGTCGTGAGTCCATAGTCCTGAACAGATAATCCCATTCCTCCACGGCCAAATCCACCCGGTTGAACTTATCCGACTCATCCTGCTGATCACCCTCGCTTTCCAGAACAGAAAGAATCGTGATATCCTTGTCCAGCAGGGTACTGAGAAAACCTTCCAGCACGTCATGATTCGCTTTATCACGCAGAATATTTTTAATCGCCCAGTCGAAACTGACCAGCGTTCTCTTTTTGCTCATATTTATCTCCGTTCCAGCTCAAATTGCCTCTTGTAACCGCCGCATTATTTCTCTTTTTTCGCAAGCGGGCAGCTTTTCAGGTCGGTTTTACTGAAATCATCACCTTTGAACAGTAAAGGAAGATCTGTCTTCTTTGCCAAAGCATAGGAAAAGAGGTCTCCGTAATTGAGCTTTGCCCGATGCCTGCCTTTGCCGAAGCGTTCATAAGCCTGATTGGCAATGTTCATCTGTTGATGATCAACCGGCACTATTTCAAACAGAGGGAGAGCCAGCAGCCGATCTAAGCGTAAGATTCCTTCGCTACCGAGTTTTGCCGTCACAACAATGTGCAGTTCCACAGCTGTTGCCGTACTGATGAAAATCCGTTCTGCCGCCATCAGAGTGTCACGGTAAAGCGGCCCGTCTTCTTCCTGCAACAGGATCGCCATAAAGGCGGAGGTGTCGGCAACTATTCGCATGGGAGACCATCTTCGTCATAGCCGAGGATCTCATCCGCTGTTCTGTTGTCCAGAAGCGGAAGTTGTGTTAACTCATCCAACAGGCGTGTTGCCTCCTGACGATGTGCCGCCGGTACTGCGTCGGCCTGATGATGCTGGAGATAATAATCAAGAGCCTTTTCCACCGCCGCAGTTTTATTGATCCCCAGTATACGACTGGCATGGATCGCTTTTTCTTCAACTTTTCGGTTTGCTATATTCAGTGCCATAGATGCCTCTCTGTATGTATTAATGTATATATTGAATACTACATGTATACATAATACCTGTCAAGATACGCATGCGGTACAGCGTTTATGCGAACAAAAAAGCAAGCACCGCATCTGGTCAGCATACTCCGCTCACCCTCTTTCGTCAATTTGAACGCCCTTGTCAAAGGAGCAACATGAGTTGGGGCCACGGTCGATTTTTTTTTCAACGGTTGAAGACGACCTGATTATTTGCTACAAAAGAATGATGCGGATATCGCATCCAGTTGGTAATATATCGTTTTAATTTGTCGCTCTGTGACGCATGCAATAAACAATACACCTTGCGCAACAATCAATCAATAACGGTAAGTTATCACGTAATCATTCCTTTCAAGCACTCAATATGACCGCTCTATCGAAAACCTGCATTATTGGTGATATCCACGGATGTCTCAACTCGCTGCAAAAACTCTTAAAGCTGGTTGAGAAAGAAGCAGACACCTTTGTCTTTCTCGGCGATTATATCGACCGGGGCTCAGAGTCAAAAGAAGTTGTTGAGTATATTCTGAAGTTTAAGAAAAAACACCGCAACGTAATCACCCTGTTAGGAAATCACGAGATCATGCTGATTAACTACCTGAGAGGTTATGATGACGGCACC
Source organism: Candidatus Electrothrix sp. (assembly GCA_049669385.1). Lineage (GTDB taxonomy): Bacteria > Desulfobacterota > Desulfobulbia > Desulfobulbales > Desulfobulbaceae > Electrothrix. Next base: position 1,895 of record JBATKL010000389.1, read on the forward strand.
TTCATACGAGCTGGGGGCAAAGAAACCTTGATCAGCTACGGAATCAAGCCGAAAGCAAAGCCGGAAAAAGCAGAGAAACTCTTTCCAGAAGAACATATGAACTTCTTTCGGGAACTGCCGCTTCTCTGGGAAAATGAACATGGGATTTATGTCCATGCCGGTATTGAGCCGGGGGTCCATCTCACCCGTCAGGTGAGCAGTTACTGCCTCTGGGCCAGAGATGAATTCATCCGCAGCCCGTATAAATTCAGCAAGCCGATCATCTTCGGCCACACGGTTTTTCGGGAGCCACTTGTTCAGAAAAACAAAATCGGCATTGATACCGGCGCAGTCTACGGAGGCAAGCTCACTGCCCTGATTCTCCCAGAAAAAAGGTTTGTCGCTGTTGACGGAGAAAAGAACAGCTCCTCCCGTCTGTTCCGCAAATAAAATAACCCTTTTTCAAAGAGAGGAAGACGCCCCGGCCACCGCCTCTTGAGCCAACGCTGTTATGGCGGCCCAATCCTCCTGCGCAATCTTCTCCGCCGGAACCAGCCAAGAACCGCCGACACAGGCGACATTCTTGAGGGCCAGATATTCCTTGTAGTTTTGCAGCGTAATTCCGCCGGTGGGACAAAAAGTCACCTGAGGAAAGGGCCCGTTGAAAGATAGCAGCATCTCCACTCCGCCCGCTGCCTGGGCAGGAAAAAACTTCAACTCGGTGAGCCCTGCTTCCAAGGCCAGCATCAGCTCAGAGGCGGTTGCCACCCCTGGAATCAGAGGGATGGATTCTTGGCGGGCAGCCGCCAGAAGACTCGGAGTCAGGCCCGGACTGATGGCGAAATGCCCTCCGACCTCTGCCACCGCATGCAGATCCCGGCCTGAAAGCACGGTACCGGCTCCGACCAAGGCATCGGGAACCTCCGATCGTATCCGGCGAATAGACTCAAGGGCCGCATCGCTGCGCAAGGTTATTTCCAGCACTTTGATTCCCCCTGCCATCAGGGCCTGAGCGAGAGGAACAGCGTGATCAGGATTGCTGATCACAATCACCGGAATAACTGGCCCGGCCTGCAAAACTTCCCGCGCAGAAACCGTTTCTGTTTTCTTCTCCATCCTTGCCACCTTTCTTTCGAATGCCGTAGGGGCGACCGGCGGTCGCCCTGTTATTAATACAAGGCCTGCTCCTACAATTCCGCGCCTGAAAACGGAAAGTTCATTTCTTATCCATTTCCTGAATGCTTCCTGACCAAAGGGCGCTAGCCCCTTCTTCGGCACCGGACAATGCACTCCGCAGAACGTTAAAAATCTGATGTCCTTGGCCCTGATACGAGCTGGTTAATTCGACAGCCTGTCGCTGAGCCAGTTCTTCTTCAGAAACCTTGAGTTTCAGCAAATTATTGCGGGCATCCATACGGATGATATCACCATCTTTCACCTTGGCCAGCAAGCCGCCTGCTGCCGCCTCTGGAGTGCAGTGGATGGCAAAGGGCACCTTGCCTGATGCCCCGGAAAGCCGTCCATCCGTGACCAGTCCGACTGTGTAGCCTCGCTCCATACTGATTGCCAGCCAGGTTATCAGCTTATGCAGCTCAGGCATTCCGTTGGCCCTCGGTCCCTGAAAACGAAGCACTGCCACCAAATTTCGATTAAGCCGACCAGCCTGAAAGGCCTGTTCCACCTCCTGCTGGTTATGAAAAACCAGAGCCGGGGCCTCCACCAAAGTATTCTCTCCATCGGCTAAGGCAGAAATCTTCATGATCGCCCGGCCCAAATTACCCGTCAGCAGCTTGATCCCGCTGATCCGGGCAAAAGGCTTAGCCAGCGGGGCAATGATTGCCGGATCACGGCTCTGTTCCGGTCCGGCCTGCCAAACCGCCCTGCCCTTTTCCAGCATTGGCTGCTCCAGATATCTACTCAAGCCGGGACCAACCACGGTCTGCACATCTTCATGAACCAGTCCACCCGCAAGAAGTTCCCGAATCAGCAGGGACATGCCGCCTGCCTGCTGAAAGGAGTTGATATCTCCTGAACCGTTGGGATAGATCCGAACAAGCAGGGGCACAATGTCAGAAAGCTCGGCAAAATCATCCCAGTTAATGTGAATTCCGGCTGCCTTGGCGATCGCCACCAAATGCATGGTCTCGTTGGTGGAACCACCTGTTGCCAACAAACCAACCATAGCGTTGACCACAGATTTCTCACTGATAACCCGACCCAGCGGGGCATATCCACCATCATTATTATCCAGATGCGTCATACCGGTAATCTGCGCCGCTGCTGCCTTTGTCAGGGCAGCACGAAGCTCGGTCTCGGCATTGACAAAGGAGGCTCCAGGCAAATGCAGCCCGAGCATCTCCGCGATCAGCTGGTT
>JBATKL010000390.1:0-3133 GCA_049669385.1 Candidatus Electrothrix sp.
ATACGCTTTTTAAAACGTACAACAGTCCGTTTTCCAGCCTGGCGAAAGCTGACACTCTCGACTTTCCGCTGCCCATGCGCTCCGGTCAGATTCTCCGGGCCAAGGAGAAAATGACTCAACACCGCAACCCCCAAGGTGCGGAGTAATGCCGCTCCCAGGGTCAGTCCGATATAAATAAAGGTGGCCCCTTTTATCAAAGGAAGGGTCAAAAAAAAGGTGGTGGGCAGATGGAGAAAATAGGCTGGTAGACTGTTGAACATGTTGGCCAGAAACAGCTCTTTTTTACTGAGCTGTTTCTGCTCATAGGCCTCTGACAGCATCGTATTGGCCGCAACACCGGAGAAAAAAGCCATGGAAAAAGCAGCTCCGGTCAGGTCGGAAAGATGACCGAAACGAATCATCGGTGCGGCAACCACTGACATCTTTCGTGTCCAGTTCATGGCTTCTATGAAGCCAGCAACCATCAACCCGACTGAAATAAAGGTGAGCAGCCGAAGCAGAGGATGACCCAACTCCCGCCAAAGAAGGGCGAGAGTGTCAATCAGAGCAGCAACAACCATTTTTCCACCCCCTATTGAACAGAGAAAGGAAGCAGGCAATGGCTGTACATATTACGGGGATCCCCTGTCGGCAAAAAAGAGTACTGGTTCCTGGCTAAATTCCTTATTAATCGCGTCGCAGAAGCGGTGAAAAAACCTGCCTCAGCCTTTCCTGCCATGGCCCCTTCCAAACGCTGGAGCAGGAGTTCTGCCGGATTTTTTTCTTCCTGAAAGTAATAGACCTGATCACTCGCCAAACCGACCAATTCCGCCGCAGCAGCAACCGCATCCTCCAAATTACCCAGCTCATCCACGAGGCCAAGTTGGAGGGCTGTTGCACCATCCCAAACTCTTCCCTGCGCTATCTTCTCCACCTCTGCCGGTTCCATACCTCTTCCATCGGCAACGATCTGAATAAACTGTCGATAGCCGCGTTCAATATTCAGCTGAACAGCTGCCCGAAAATCCTCCGACATTGGTCGGGTCAAACTCCCTTGGCCGGCCATTGTTGTTGTTCCGACACCGTCATTAAATATCCCGATCTCGGCGAGCGATTTTTCAATCGTCGGAAAAGCACCAAAAATACCAATGGAGCCGGTTATGGTATTTGATGAAGCATAAATTTTATCCGCATCGGCGGCAAGCCAATACGCCCCCGACGCTGCCATTGACCCCATAGAAACCACCAGGGGCTTGCCCGATTTCTGTAGTTGCAAAACTTCCTGACGAATCAACTCCGAGGCAAAGGCACTCCCACCACCGCTGTCAATACGGAGCACAACAGCCTTCACGGCCTTATCCTGTCGCGCCCTGCGCAGAAGTTTGGTCAGGTCGTTTGAGCCAATCTGGCCAAGATCGGCATGACCATAAACAATATCTCCCTGAGCAATTATAAGGGCGACGCTCTTCTCTTTTGCCCCAGATGCTTGATAAACAGGTGCCTGATAAGCCGGTGTGCGGGTCTCAAGGTAGTCGGAAAAATCAACCCGTTTAAACTCGGTATCCTTTGTATTCCTGCCCACTAAGGAGGTCAGATATTCTCGAAATTCAGCCCGTGTTTTTGTCCCGTCGATCAGGCCGAGATTTATGGCCATCTGCGCCGCATTCCCCTCCGCCTCTTGTAAATGCTTTGGCAGGTGTTCAACAGCATCGGCAATATCCCGCAAGGAAAGTCCTCGTTGCCGAGCGATATCATCGCAAAATTGCTGCCAAATCTTGGTCAACCATTGCAGGTTAGCCTCTTTGGCCTCAGCTGACATGTTATTGCGAAAAAAAGGCTCCAAAGCGGATTTAAAGGTCCCCACTCTAAAAATATGAAAGCTTATTTGCAGCTTATCAAGCAGTTCCCGCATGTACAGACGAAAGACCCCAAAGCCATGCAGATCCACCTCCCCCATAGGGTTGAGATAGATTTCATCACCTCGGGCTGCAAGATAGTACTGCCCTTGACTGAGAGAATTCGCATAGGCAATGACGGGCTTGCCGCTTTTCTTAAACGCATCAATTTCCCTGCCGATATCCTGCAATTGATTCAGTCCGGCCTGTTCAAGATTATCTGGAACCAGCACAAGCATTTTAATACGCTTATCATTGGCCGCTGCCCGAATCCCGCTGATCATATCCTGAAGAAGAAATTCTTCCTGCTGGAGAGTACCGTCGAGAAGATGAAGGAGGTGCGTTGCCGGATCCAGAGGTGATTTTTTTTCTAAAATATCGCCATGCAGCGCCAAAACTAAGGCAGAACCATTCTCAATTTCGACCTGCGGCTGATAGGCAAAAAGAAAGAGGATCATCCCCAGGCCGCAAAGAAAAAAAGCTGTACTGATAAGCGCGGTTCCTGTTATCAGCACCTTCCAGCCGAAACGAAGAGCCGCAGCGATGCATTGTAGTATTTTCTTCAAAATAGTTACTCAACAGTGAAATTACAGAATACACGACGGGTTGAAGAGAGCCGATAGGCAACAACAAGATACGTGATGTTTCGGCTTATTGCAAGGGGAAGAAAAGAGCGTGGGAACAGGGCGGGAAGAAAAGAGGGTCAGCCTTTATCAGGCGCTCTCTATAGAAGCTCATCCCGGCCCAGCAGGCCGGGACCACAAGCTATGAAAATGATGAAAACGATAAAAATGATGAAAAATAAAAGCAATCTCAAAAAAAGCTGGTGGAAACTGAGGGAGAATTACAGCTGGGAGGTGAGCACTTCACAATGACGGCAGACCTCCATCTTCTCTTTCCCGTCCTGTCCGGAAGTGCAGGTACATAAGGTGCCATTAAGAAACCAGCAGAGATGTCCGGCCTGAAACTCCCAAGCAGGGCATTCTTTCTTGCAATCACATTTTTTCAATGTCCAGCAATCTTTTCTCCTTCCGGTCCCGTTTCTCCTTCGATTCACCAATAAAAAGTACAGCTTTCTTTCAATATGTAGAGGAACACTGCGCCAACCCTGTTCATAGCTTTGAACGGCCTTTATAGAGACGCCAAGAAGCCCGGCCAACGACTTTTGCGTTTTGCCGAGCTTCTTCCGATAATAAGAAAATTCACTAGAGGTCATGAAAGTCTGACAGGTTAAATTAACGAGATAATTACGCGTCAAA
>JBATKL010000391.1:0-9139 GCA_049669385.1 Candidatus Electrothrix sp.
GTTCGGGTTGAGCTGGACTATAAATTTCCTCTGACCAGCGGAGATCAGTTCTCGGTCAGGCTGAATTTTGTCAGGGAGTCAAAGGTCAAGTTTGCCTTTTTGCAGAATATCTATCGCCTTTCTGATGAGAAATTGATCCTTCAGGGTAAGGTGATTGGGGTGGCTTTGAATGGGAGAGGGCGACCTTTTGTGCCGGAGGAATTTCAGGGGGTGTTGGAGGGGTAGCTGGTTGAAGGTGCTGATGTTGTGAGGAAGTGGGGTGCGTGCTGCGTACGTATCCGGTAGATTGACCATGAAAAAGGGTCGCTGGCAAATAAGCTGGCGGCCCTTTTTTTGTGCCCTGTCAACGGGCGAACACTGGAAATACCCTCTTCATAGGGTAGGTGCTACGACATCCGATTGCAACGAGGGCGATCTTCTGCAGGTCTTAATACCCTCTTCATAGGGTAGGTGCTACGACAGCGGCCTTGTCTCAAATAATAATGTATTCAGCAAATTAAGCAAGTAAAATTTTACCATCAAAACGGGTTTTAAAAGTTGTGTATTTTGAACCGCCATTTTAAGCGCTAAGACAGGATTATCCATGGCATCGTGACTAAAAAGTCATAATCGGTAAAGTAAATTGAATAATAGGGCTTTTCTGATAAATATTTACCTGTATTTCAAGACAAATAGGCATGACAAATAAATCATGACAAATGATGACAACGGGAAAAATCAGACCGAAAAAATTTGATGGTCGGTCAAGTTTTCACCTTCCCAGCTGCTTTTTTCAATCTCCATATAATACCACATTCAGCCATATGATTAAACAGAAAGCTAGGCACAAAGGTAACACAATCCAAAATAAAGCCGGGCAGTAACGGGGGGTACAGGTCGGGGCGCGGATTCGAAGCCCATAATCAGAGTCATAACACACCGAATGCGCGTTTTACACGTATCGGGCGAAAAAAAGCGTCCCAAAGGGACAGCACGACAAGAGACCGGTCTTTTAAGGCCGGTATCAAAGGTGCCTCCTTTGTTTCTTGTGAAAGGAAACAGAATTCGTTATAAGTTGATCTGCCAATAATGAACGAGGAGTACGACGATTTTGCTCAAATAAAGAGGAAGATCAGGACAAAAAGAGGAACAAGGAACGATGACACAAGCAACTGACACAGAATTAACAGCCTTTATCAAAGACTGGCAGGAAAGCCCGGAAAGAAACAAAGAGATTTTTCTCCGCTATAAAGCCCAGCTTGAACGCGATGACAAGATTCAGCTGGAGTTTATCCCGCGCCCCGGAATTACCTATTCCCTTCGAGCAGCGCACACGGCCCAGAAAACAAGAAAGCTCTTCGCGATGATTGATGTTATCGAAGATAACCCCAGATGGCTTTCAGTCTGCTTTTACGGTGATATGATTACTGACCCTGAAGGGCAGGGCGATGCTGTGCCCGGTGGTCTGCTCGGTGAAGACGCGGTCTGTTTTGACCTTGAAGCATGGGATGAAGAACGTGTTCGCTATGTCGAAGCCCGGATTGATGAAGCCTGCCAAAACGCCGCACAAGAATAAAGAGGACAAGACAGCAGAATAAGACAGCAGAATAAGACACCATGGTTGATATGCTCAAGCTCCATAATCAAGATATCCCCAAAACCAAAAGAGTGCTGCGAAAAATGTTGACTTCCCACCACAACTGCTCAATACTACAGCGGAAGAAACAGGGCAGGTTCCGCCTACTGTGCTGGAAGCATGATCTTTGAACATCATCCGCAAACTGCGGTCAAAAAAAGAGAAAAAAATGATAAAAAAAAGTGAGGTTGCGGCAGTGGAACCCAAGGAAAAGAACCCCGGCGTAGAAAACGGCAACACAGACAAGCCGGAGTTTGATCTCACCTCGCCGGAATGGTACCTGAACCGGGAGCTGACTTGGCTGGAATTTAATCGTCGGGTTCTGCACGAGGGCGAGGATGAACGAACCCCGCTCCTGGAGCGGATTATGTTCCTGGCCATTGTCGGCGGCAACCTTGACGAGTTTTTCATGAAACGGATCGGCGGCCTCAAGCAGCAGGTCGGGGCCGGGGTGCGCAAGCTGACCGTGGACGGTCGGACGCCAGGCGGGCAGATCGATGAATGCCATGCAGTGGTGCGCAGCATCTTGGTAAAGAAGGAACAGCTGGAGCAGGAGTTGCTCGGCAAACTCTCTGAGCAGGGCATCAGGATTGTCGATTACCAGAAATTGGATAAGGACCAGCAAAAGGAGGTGGATAATTATTTTCAGGAAAACATCTACCCGCTGCTGACCCCGCAGGGCATGGATCCGGCCCACCCCTTTCCTTTTATCTCCAACCTGTCCCTCAACCTGCTGGTCGTAACCAAATATCAGCATGACGCGCATCCCTTTCTCAATCGAATCAAGATGCCAACCGGCGTGGGTATTCCCCGTTTTATTCGAGTGGGGGGAGAGCATCTTTATATCCGTTTTGAGGACCTGATCGCCAATAATCTGAGCGTGATTTTTCCGGGTCTGGTCATTGATTCCTGTGCCTTTTTTCGGGTCACCCGTAATGCCATTACTGAGCAGGACGGAGCCAATGCAAATGACCTTCTGGCCGTGATTGAGACGGCTCTGCGCAATCGGAAGTTTGCCGAAATTGTCCGTTTGGAAGTGGATGCCGATATGTCAGCATCCCATCGGGGCATGCTGGCTGCTGAACTGGGTATTGACGAGGGTAAGGACGTGTTCACCGTGGAAGGCATTATCGGTAAACGGGATCTTTTTGAGATCGCCTCCATTGATATCCCGGAATTTCATTATCCCCTCCATCAACCCTTTGATCATTCTCGTCTTTCTGGGGATTCTCCCAACATCTTCCATATCATCCGGGAAAAGGGCGCTTTTCTGCTTCAGCATCCCTACGAGTCCTTTGACAACTCTGTGCAGCGCTTTCTCCGAGAGGCCAGCCGAGATCCCAAGGTCTTGGCGATTAAAATGACCCTATATCGCACCTCAGCAGGCTCCCGGATTATTCCCTATTTGCTGGATGCGGCCCAGAATGGCAAGCAGGTTGCCGTGGTGGTAGAACTCATGGCCCGGTTTGATGAGTCCGCCAATATTCGCTGGGCTGAAAACCTGGAAGAGGCTGGAGTCCATGTCACCTACGGAGTAGTGGGCCTGAAGACCCATTCTAAGGTCATCTTTGTGGTGCGTAGGGATTTTGACGGGTTGCGTCGTTATGCCCATATCGGGACCGGAAATTATCATGCAGGCACGGCCAGGATTTATTCCGATCTGGGGATGCTTACCTGTGACCAAGTGATTTCCGAGGATCTTACCGAGTTATTTAATTATTTGACCACCGGCTATGCGCCGGAGAGAAATTATCGTAAGCTCTTGCCCTCACCCAGGGTGCTGAAAAAGGCCCTGCTGGATAAAATAGAGAGGGAGATTGCCATCCATAGTAATAAGAATCCTGGAAGAATCCAGTTCAAGACCAACGCCCTGGAGGATAAGGATATCACGGCGGCCCTATATAGAGCCTCTATGGCCGGGGTGCAGGTCGATCTGTTGGTTCGCGATTCCTGTCGGCTTCGCCCTGGTATCCCCGGCCTGTCGGAAAATGTCCGGGTAATATCCATTGTGGGCAGATTTCTGGAACATAGCCGTATCTATTATTTTCAGAATAACGGTGAGGAAGAGTATTTCATTGGTTCTGCTGATATCATGAAGCGAAACCTGGAATATCGGGTGGAGGTCATCACGCCGGTAGAGCCGGAGGAACTGCGCAAGAAGTTGCGGGAAATTCTTGATGTGCAGCTTGCTGACCAACGTAGCGCCTGGGAAATGCAGCCGGACGGCAAGTATATCCAGCGCACCGGTGAGCGCGAGAACGAGAAGAGCAGCCATGAAATTCTGATCAGGAAGGCCGAAAAACGCTTGTCCGATGCTCAGGCACTTTGCAGCTTGGAGCAGAAAAGGCTTGTGAAGCGGAAAAAGGGGCGAGGGAAGAAGTGAGGGGAAATGAAAAATAACAAAGTACTCGTCACCGGCGGCGGCGGATTTGTCGGGCTTGCCTTAGTGAAGGAGCTTTGTCGGCAGGGCAGGGCGGTCCGGGTCCTGGGCAGGCATAGGTATCCTGCTGCTGAAGCAGTAGGCGCGATTTCTCTGCAAGGGGATATTCAAAACTTGACTGCTGTGCAACGATCCGCAGCCGGTTGCGACACGGTTTTTCATGTGGCAGCCAAGGCCGGGATCTGGGGGAGTTTTCAGGAATATTATGCCATCAATGTTCTGGGTACCTTGAACGTGCTGGCGGCTTGCCAAAAATTGGGGATAGGGAATTTGGTGTATACCTCAACCCCGTCTGTGGTTTTTGACGGTCATGATCTGGAAGGGGAGGATGAATCGCTGCCGTATTCTTCCAAGCCGCTTTGTGCCTATGCTGCCACGAAAATCCTGGCAGAACAGCATGTGTTGCGGAACAACTCCGAGGAACTGCGAACAGCCGCCATCCGTCCGCATCTCATTTGGGGGCCGGGTGATACCAATCTGATTCCCCGGCTCATGGCCCGTGGCCGGGAGCAGAGCCTGCGTATTATCGGGGACGGCAAGAACCGGGTGGATATCGCCTATATCGACAATGTGGTGCATGCCCATCTGCTGGCAGCGGAAAATTTGGCAGGTGAGCGAACTGCTGCCGGGCACGCCTTTTTTATCGGTCAGCAGGAACCGGTGGAGCTTTGGCCTTGGATCAATGAGCTCTTTGCCAGGATGGAGGTTCCATCCGTCACGGCCCAGATTGGTTTAGGAACGGCAAAGGCGGTTGGTTGGTGGTTGGAAATGGGGGCTGGGCTCTTCGGGGCCAGTCAGGAACCCAAGATGACCCGATTTTTAGCGGAACAGCTGGCCATGTCCCATTGGTTCAGTAAGGAAAAAGCAGGAAACCTGTTGGGATACCGAGAAAAGGTATCGACAGAGGTCGGAATGGAACGATTGATCGCGTGGTTACGGGAGGAGCAGAGATAGTTCTTCGAGGGTGTTTTCTTTAAATTCTGCTGTAACAGCCTGGAGAATGGTCTGGTAAGGACAGGAGCCGTTCCCATTTTATCATAAATATGGTATGTCTTCTTACTACAAAAGGAAGTATGCGGTTTTGCTCACTGTGCGTATCTCATACATCGTATATCCATACATCGTATATCCATACATTGTATATCATCAAGAGGACTTCTCCGGGCGCATTGATACGAAACAAAAAGAGCAAGCAAGAGCAAGCGATGGAGTCCATAATTTATAAGGAAATATATCATGGCGGACGGAAAAGACAAAAAAGCAGATAAACAGACAGAAAGTCCGATCAAGGTAAAACTCCTTGAAGGGACAGCAATGAAAAACATGGACAAAAAGGAAAAGAAAGACCGTTGTGCCGTATGGATTAAGAAGGCCACCCTGGATTACGAAATCGAGTTAAAAAGTCTGCAGATTGAGCTTATGAAGTTGCAGAAACATATGAAAGCCTCCGGCACGCGGGTGCTAGCTATTTTTGAAGGGCGAGATGCCGCAGGTAAGGGCGGGACCATCAAGCGGATCACCGCCTTTCTCAATCCCCGGAACACCCGGGTGGTGGCCTTGTCAAAACCCAGTGATACCGAGACAACCCAGTGGTATTTCCAGCGCTATGCCCCGCATCTGCCAGCAGCTGGCGAACTGGTGCTCTTTGACCGCTCCTGGTATAACCGGGCAATGGTGGAGCCGGTCATGTCCTTTTGCACGGACGAACAGCATAAACGTTTTCTTAAGGACGTGCCCCTTTTTGAAGAGATGTTGGTGAAGGACGGTATCAAGCTCTTTAAATTCTATTTTTCCGTTTCCAAGGATGAGCAGGCCCGCCGCTTTGAGTCCCGAAAACATGACCTTCTTAAACAGTACAAGCTGTCACCGGTGGACAAGCTGGCGCAGGAATTCTGGGATAAATACAGCGTTAAGAAATTTCAGATGCTCAACGAGTCCAACCGCACCCTCACTCCGTGGACAATTATCCGTTCTGATAACAAGAAAAAGGCAAGAATCAACTGCATGAAGCATATTCTCTCCAATATTGAATACGATAACAAGATGGAACCTGAAAAATTCACCCCGGATCCTGAAATTGTGATCTCCGGTATTGATGAGATCAGGCATATGGAAAAAAACCTTCTTCAGCCCAAACAGCTTAGGGGATAGGCGCCTGCTCTGTACAATCAGAGCAGTTGCAGCGGGAGTATCACCAGCAGAAAAATAACAAAGATCAATTCGGGGAAGATCCAATGGTTACAATCAGCTTTTTCTTTTGGACCCTTATTGCGCTGTTCGCGATTATAGGCGCAATGCGCGGCTGGGCAAAAGAAATACTTGTCACGTTCAGCCTTGTTATGGCCTTGTTTGTTATGCAGATAGGGTTGGCCTATATCGGGCCTGTGAAAAAGCTGTGGGAGTCTATGGGGGGATCAACCCAATTCTATACATCTTCGTTGGTTATTATTTTATTTGCTTTTTTTGGATACCATACGCCCAATACGCAGATGGTTAATAAAAACCTGTCTCGGGATAATAAAAGCACGGCTCGGCATTGGTTACAGGATATGATGTTGGGTGGAATACTAGGTGCTGGCAACGGCTATCTCCTGGTGGGGACTATCTGGTTTTTTCTTGATTTGGCAAAATACCCTGTTCCAGAGTACATATTGACAGCACCTGAAGCGGGAACCAGGGCAGGGGATGCAGCATTAAAGCTCATCTATTGGCTACCGCCGATCTGGCTGGAAATACCGATTATCTATTTTGTGGTGGCTGTTGTCTTTACCTTTGTTATCATTGTACTGATCTAAAATCTGAAAATCGGCCTGTCGGTTTACTTCATAGGCTACCGGCAGGCCGATGCTACATACCCAGTTCCCGAAGGATCTGTTCATTGCTGGTCCATTTCTTTTTGATCTTGACCCAGAGCTTGAGTTGCACCTTGCAGCAGAGCAGCTTTTCGATTTCTTTGACCGAAGCCTTGCGAATTTCACCTAACATTTTTCCTTGCTTGCCGATAATAATCCCTTTTTGTGAACCGCGCTCAACCAGGATAGTAGCGTGAATGATGACTGGTTCGCCTGCTGGATCTTCTTTGAACGAATCAATCAGCACAGCGGTTGAATAGGGAACCTCCTGCCGGGTGCGTAAAAAGACTTTTTCTCTGATCAGTTCAGCCACGATAAAGCGCTCTGTGGCGTCGGTTGGGACATCGTCCGGATAATATTGCGGTCCCACGGGAAGATGCTTCACCAGGGTCTGCAAGAGGATGTCGGCCCCGTCCCCTTTTAAGGCAGATATGGGCACTACTGCGTTGAAGGGGTGTAGCGCGGTAAAGCGTTCCATCATGGGGAGCAGCTGTTCTTTGGCCAGCAGATCCACCTTGTTTAAGGCCAGAAAAGCTGGGCAGGGTATTTTGCTGAAATAGTCTTTGTATTCCGCAAACCGTTTTTCTGCTTTCTTTGGATTTCTTGCCAAGGTATAGAGATCCTGAGCGTCAACCAGAAACAGGACAGCATCGGCCTCGGTCAGGGTGTCCATGGCAATGCGCACCATCTCCTGATTCATCATTTCCTTGGCCTTGTGCAATCCAGGGGTGTCCAGCATGATCATTTGGTAATCAGCCCCGGTTATGATGCCCAGAATACGGTTGCGCGTGGTTTGGGGCAGGGGGGTGACAATGGCTATTTTCTGTTCCAGATACCTGTTAAGCAGGGTGGATTTACCGGCATTGGGCGGTCCGATAACCGCAACGACACCGGAGCGGTGTTTTTTCGGGGCGAGTTGTTTCATAGGGGAGGTGTTCATCTCTTCGCTCTTCCTTGGCAATAAGCTTGGCAATAATTAACAGGCAGGAGAAGAAACAACTCATTTATCAAGCAGGTGTTTCAGCCGGTCGTTTCGCTTCAATGTACCTATGCGTTTTCCGGTATGCAAGTTCTTTCCTGTGCCTTTCTTTGTTCCGAGAGAATTAATTTCGTAAAAACTTTGTCTCTTTATTATGTTATCTGTATACTCAAAGAAAATGAATCTCTGCCGCAGGGGATCGGATCTCAAGGAATATGTAAAATATACAGGCATCCTTTGACAGACCGGAGTCAGATTGATATTGTTGTCACCTGACATTTCTCCCGAACTCTTCTGGCTGCTTGGAAGCCGGTTTTATATATCTCTTTTACTCTATGACCATGACACCTCCCGGAACTATTATCGAATATCTTGACAGCGGGCGTTTTGTCTGCGGACTTGTTTTGCAGGACAGCAATAACCGACTGCGGTTGCTTAACCAGAACGGACGCGAGATGAATCTGCCTGCCTCCCGCGTAGTCACGGTTTCCAAAACAAAACATCAGGTCGACAGCAGTCGTGAAGATCGTATTGCCCTGCTCAAAGAAATGGCTGCGACACGGGCCACTCTGACCGCCGCTATTCCGCTGGAAGAAATTTGGGAGTTGGCCAGCGAAGAGGAAGAGTCCGCATTTCCTGCGGATTTTCTTGCCGAGCTTTCCTTTGGAGAAAATTTAAACGATGATCAGTCGGCAGCCTTTCTCCGGGCCGTGTTTACGGATCGTTTTTTCTTTAAATATAAAAACGATATGGTTAATGTTCACACCCCAGAACAGGTGGAACAGCTTCGCCATCAGCGGCAGAAGGAAAAGGAGAAAGAAGAAATCCTGACTACTGGTGCAGCGTGCTTGCAGGCCATCATGCGGGGCGAACAGGTAACTGCGGAGCAATGGCCAGATCAAGAGCAGATCCTCGGTTGGATTGCCGAGTTTGTTTTGTTTGAGAGCGATGCAGAACAGGCTGATGTGGTCCGGCAGCTCTTGAAAAAGGCGGAGCTGCATCAACCCAATCAGGCCTATCATCTGTTGGTTCGGGCTGGTGTCTGGGAAAGAGATGTGAATCTTCCTCTGCTCCGAGCCGAACAGCCTGTGGAATTCAGCCCGGAGTTGCTGGCCCATGCGGAAAGCATCAAAGAACCGACTGCGGAAGAATTATTAAAAGATCCCAAGCGGAAAGATTTTCGAGATCTGGATATCCTGACCATTGACGGAGCTTCCACCCGCGATTACGACGATGCCTTGCATGTGGAAGAA
>JBATKL010000392.1:0-2201 GCA_049669385.1 Candidatus Electrothrix sp.
ATAGAGCATTGGAGCATCGGCATCTTAGATAATTACATTATTCTTCCTGAATTGAAACAGCTCTACAAAGCAGTGGCAAATACATGGAATAACCTCCCTGAAGTAATGACCATGATCCACAAGCGGAAGCCAGCGTACCCGGATATATCCGTCAGCCAATATTTTTAGAAAAAGGGGGATTCTGTCGAGAGTGCAACAAAATCAGACTCTGGTAAAAACTGTTCGCTTTCGCTGCACTCAAGCAAACCCACCTTGATTAAGCCCCAGCCAGTGATCTTATAAACGGCCCCACAGCCTCCGGCCCTTCCTTATCAACCAGCTTAATAGTGGCCGTGCCGATAACCGCCATATCCGCCTTGCCCTCCAGCAAGGCCACATCCTCCCGACTACTGATCCCGAAGCCTACCGCCAGCGGAAGATCCGTGGCACGGCGGCAACGCCGAAGATATTCAGCAAGGCCGTCGTCCATAGCTGTCTGCTTTCCGGTCACCCCTTTCCGGGCCACACAGTAGATGAACCCATTGCCCTGCCCTGCCACCTCGACCATCCGCTCATCCGTTGAGGTCGGAGTAAAAAACATAACAGCAGCCATATCCTTTTCCTGAGCCAAACAAAGATACGCCTCCCCCTCTTCTGGCGACAGGTCAGGAATAATAAAGCCCTTCATCCCGATATCTGCTGCCCGCTCAATGAATGCGTTCAGGCCATAGCGGAACACAATATTATAATAGGTCATAAAGAGAAAGTTGACCTGGGGAAACTCCTGTACCATTTCTTGGGCAAAAACAAAGCTGTCCTCAACCCGAATGCCAGCAGCCAAGGCATCCTGGTTGGCCTTGAGAATCACCGGGCCGTCCGCCATAGGCTCGGAAAAGGGAATCTGAAGCTCAATGCAATCCACCCCGTTGTCCGCCATTTGACGGATGACCTCGCGGTTGACCTCCAAGGAGGGATACCCGAGCACGAGATGGGTCATGAGAAGGATGGTCTTTTTTTCAAGCCGTTGTTGCAGGTCTTGCTGTATATTCATTGTTCTATCCGTTGTATATTTTTCAAACAAAATTAAAGTATTCAGGGTGTATTCGCAGGGAAAGCCCTCCGTGCCTACCCGGTATATCCGATGAATCCCTCATCGGGCCGCGTAAATAAAAGGCCTTCGAAACATACCAGCGAAATGATGCCGACTGTCGACCCGTAGGGCAACAATATTTTTACCCTGTTTGAGCTTTCCGGTCAAATCAACATCCCATTCAAAGCGATAATCGTTATTCCACCAGAGCTTATCCTGTTGCCGATGGGCGATTTCCTCACCATTGAGAGAGAGCCAAATCACCTTGGCCCACTTATAGACAAAATCCTTATATTCCTGCCGGGGCGGTGATTGGAGGGAATTCATACCGTGGATAGGATCGATATCAATGGGGGCCAGCTCACAGAAGAGCGCCTTTTCCGCCTTCATTTTCCGCACCGGCGGGATGGTCAGGAATGCTCTCGCCGAACGCGGTGGGCAAATACCATTGGCACCCCCAACGACGCAGAAGCTCTATCACCGCATAATAACGACAGAGATCGTTACTGCCAGCAAGGTAGACCCGGTTATCCTTACGCCGGAGGACAATGGCATCGCTGCGTAAAACGCCCTTCACCGTGATCGGTTTTTTCAGAGCCGCCACAAGGGAGTTATCCGCCTTTAACGCCTCCTGTCCGATGAGCAGCACCGGCGCGTTTCCTTTGAGGGCTCCGGCAATGGTCTCAGGAGTCTTGGCAATGGTCGGAGCAGCCCCAGACATTATTGCAATGTACTTTGCCAAATCCTCAGCAGCCAACTGTTCATTGGGGCCTGCCTTCTCAGCAACCACGATCACAGCAGAGGTCTTGCCCTTGTCGGCAATGACCAGCTCTTGTGTACTTTGAGCTCCTTTTTCCTTGCTCTCAGTAACCTTTTTTTCTGCCCAACCGTTGCTAGATCCAGCAACCATACTCAGGATGCTGGCGATAAAAACTCGCATCAGCCTTCTTACCTTTCCTGAATGCATACTGCTCACCGTTCCAAGGCCCTTGTGAAGAGATAGACCCAATACCCGATATATTCTTTGCTCCCCTTCGTTGTCATATCTTTAGTCAGAAAGTAGCCCATAATCTCTCAACAGAATAATTAACACCTTATTCATCTCGGTCCAAACCGTCCCCAGGGTATCATC
>JBATKL010000393.1:0-4837 GCA_049669385.1 Candidatus Electrothrix sp.
ATGCCGAACAAGCCGGGCCGGGGGATATTGGAGATCCCGCTGGGGCCTTGAGAAAACTCGGACCAATTTTCCAGCACCAAGCGGATGATTTCTCCGAAACCCAAGGTGACAATAGCCAGATAGTCGCCTCGCAAACGCAGCACCGGAAAGCCGAGCAAAATGCCGAAACAGGCAGCCAGCAACCCGCCGATGGGCAGGGCTGTCCAGAAACCGATTCCGAAATGGAGGTTGAGCAGGGCATAGGTATAGGCCCCGACCGCATAAAAGGCCACATAGCCCAGATCAAGCAAACCTGCCACCCCGACAACGATATTGAGGCCCAGCCCTAAGACCACATACATCAGGGCTGTGATCATGATGTTGACCTGATAGGTGGAAAGGTACAGCGGAAAAGCAGAAAAGAGCACCAGAAGTACTCCGAGAACCGGTATAAATACTTTTGGTTCGTTGAGCAGGATGTGCTGCCAATCCTTTTTTTCTTTTTTCGGGGTATTTTTCGGAACCCCGCGTATTTTTTTCTTTTCTTCCTGCGCTACTTTCCAGCTCAGAAAGGCTCGGCTCAACAGGTACAGAACAAAACTGGCTATCCCCACATAGAGCATGTTCTGCCAACGCCAGACAACGGTTTCTTCATAGGGATTCACCTTGATAACCATGATGGGAAAGGTGAGGAAACAGAACCAGAGAGCAACCAGAAATGCTTTTTTGAGATGTTGGTATGCGAGTATGTTGTTCATATCCAGAGTGTTCTTAAGAACTCTAGCAGGGTGCGTTGCAGTCCCGTATAGATCTTGTCGGAGAATTTTGGATTCCTGCTTGGATTCCTGACTCAGCACATCATAGCTGAATAGCTCTGTCAACGCAATCTATAGTCGTTTTTCTCGGCTGGGATGTGTTGGTTCCGCTTATGGAGGGGGCTTTTTATCTTCCTGATGTTGTACATGTTGTTTTGGATGCAAAGAAGCCCTCAGAGGTGCGGCTCCTCCGCTTACATGCGATTAATACGAAAAATTTTGTTTTTTATGAAAGGGTGATATATAAACGCTGATACATGCCATCACATGATGGCTCAGATTGTGGATACCAATCCCTTTTTTGCACAGGTTGTGTACCACCTCTGATCGGATGAACATAATAAAGCCTCTTTCTGACTTGATTCATGAAAAAATATTTTTTCAAGCTCCTGATTATCTCCTTCGTTATTTTTTCCGCCATTACGGTGACTTTTACCTCTCCGGCATGCAGTGGAGATGGAGATCTACAGAATGCGCCACAGCATTCTACCGATGCTGAGCAAATAGGCATGGAAACGGAGGGCGGCTGGTGGGATGCGCTTCCTAAAGGAAAAAAGCTCCTGTACACCAACATCTCTGCCGCTGCATTTATCACCCTGTATGGGATGGCTGATTGGGATTACGGCTCAGGAGGTTTTCATTTTGCCAATGAAGGCTGGTTTGAAAAAGAGTCGAAATATGGCGGCGCTGATAAAGCCGGTCATTTTTGGTCGACCTATGCCCTTGCCGATGCCTTTACTGGTCTATACAAGCATTGGGGATACGATCGGAAAGCAGCTGGTCGCTACGGCGTGTTTTCGTCCTGGGCCGTGCAGACAATCATGGAGCTTGATGATGGAACCAGCGAAACCCAGGGGTTTGACTGGGGCGATATGACGATGAATACGCTCGGAGCATTAACCAGTATGCTTATGGAGCAGTATCCGGAACTGGATCGTAAGATAGATTTTCGTGTTGAATATGCCTTGAATGTCCCTGTACAAGGTATATTTGATGATTATTCAAATATGTACTATGCCGTAGTTGTCAAACTTGATGGTTTTGATCAGCTGCAACATTCTTGGCTGCAATGGGCAGAACTGCATGCAGGATACTGTACCCAGGGGTATGATACATCCAAAGCGGATAAGGAGCGCCGCATTTATCTTGGGATATCCTTTAATTTTTCTCGGTTCCTCCATCAGCATAATTACCACAAGACAGGAAAGGTACTTGAGTATCTTCAGGTTCCGTATACGGTACCGAAAATTTTCGGGAAGCCGGGGTGAGGAGTGCTCCTTGTGGCCCCCCGTAAAAAATAATCAAAAAATAGACTCATGCAGGATCAGTGAGGAAAGGGAGATAATGCCGATTAGTTCCCCATTTTCCTCTACAGGCACCCTGCTCAGGCCGGTATTATGCAGTAACCGGGCCACATAGCGGATATCCATATCCGGTGGAACCGTGATCACCGGTTTCGTCATCACTTCAAAGATATTGACATCTTTTGCTGACCGCTCCGGGAGCAGTACGCCTTCCACCAGATCTCGGATAGAAATGATGGCCCAGGCGTCATCTGCATTTCTTTTTTCTACCAGCAGGTGGGTGTGATGTCCCTCCCGCATCTTCTCTACGGCTTCCCTGACTGTGGCCATTCCGTCGATGGTGACCAGCTTTGTCCGCATTACATCTCGTGCCCGAATGATTGTCCCTTGTGTTGCCATTTCTTTCTCTCTTCTTTGTTTCGTAACGTTGTTTATGAGCGTTGTTTCTAAAAATACTGATCCTGTATTTTTTCTTTAATCAAATCAAGCTGACTGTCCAGGCCTACAACCTGTTCTACAGGCAAAACAAAGGCCATGCCGGTTCCGGGTTTTTTAAATTCTCCGGCCTCGACAATGGCATCCAGAATTCCTTGGACCAGATGCTCTTCAATCAGCATCATGATAATATCGCTCTGGGGCTCCAGGGTCAGTCCAAAAAAGGTCTTGGCCTCGTGACAGCCTGTGCCCCGACCGGAAAGGATGGTTGCACCGGTGGCACCAGCATTTTTTGCTGCATCCACGACTTTGTCAGTGTGATCGGGTTTCACCGAGGCGATAATCGTTTTAAACAACATGTTCGTTCTCCTTATTTTCTTTCTTTGTCCGCCTTGCGGTCATCCATTGTCCGAACTGGGCATAACCTAATACTGTGATGATAGGAAAGAGACTGGCAAAGGCGATCAGGCCGAAACCGTCCATGGCTGGGTTACGACCCGGCACAGTGGAGGCCAGCCCCAGCCCCAAAGCTGCCACTAGGGGCACGGTCACCGTGGAGGTGGTAACTCCGCCGGAGTCATAGGCCAAGGGGATAATATTTTTTGGAGCAAAGAGGGTCTGAATAATGACGATGATATAACCTGTTAAAATGTAAATATACAAAGGGGTTCCACTGACAATGCGAAAGGTGCCTAGGCTGATGCCGAAGGCTACACCGACTGCTACAGTGATGCGTAATCCCCATTGGCTGATGGTCCCGCCGGAGACCTCGTTGGCCTTATAGGCAACTGCGATTAATGAGGGCTCGGCAATGGTGGTGGCAAAGCCGATCATGGCGGCAAAAAGATAAATCCAGCCGTAAGCAAGCCAATCCGGTGTTGCTGGCATGGTTTCGGAACCGTAGAGAAAATGCGGGTCAGAAAGCTGGGTGGCCATCATTTTGCCCAAGGGAAACAGGGCTTTTTCCAGGCCGATGAGAAAGAGGGACAGGCCGAGCACCACATAAATTCCACCAAGGATGAGTCGTTTGGGCTGAGGAACAGGCTGTCGGATGACAAAGAGCTGGAAACCTATAATCAGACCCACAATCGGGGTGACATCACGCAGGGTGAGGAGGAGAATATCTGCAAAGTCGGCAAAGAAGTCCATAGATAATCCCTCTCAATTAAAAACCAGCAGGCCATAGCCCATGACAAAAATTATGGGCAGCAGGGAGGCAAAGGCGATGAGGCCGAAGCCGTCCAGTAGGGGATTACGGCCTCGGATAATGGAGGCTAGGCCCACCCCAAGGGCGGCGACCAAGGGCACCGTGATGGTGGAGGTGGTGACGCCGCCTGCATCATAGGCAAGGCCGATAATCTCCTTGGGGGCGATCATGGTCATCAGCATGACCAGAACATACCCGCCAACGATCAGATAATGAACCGGCCAGCCCCGCAAGATACGCAACACCCCAATGAGGATAGCAAGACCTACGGAAAAGGCCACGGACAGCCGTAGTCCCAGCGCGTATTGCCGGGCAGCCTGTTCACCAGCCTCAATGAGCCCTCCCTTGGCCGCGATTTCTGCCGCCTCATCGGCTACAGCTATCAGGGCAGGCTCTGCCACTGTGGTGGCAAAACCTAGGGCAAAGGCAAAGACCAGCAGCCAAAGCAGACTGCCTTTGCGGGCTAAGGCCTGAGCCAGACTTTCACCGATGGGGAAAAGACCCATTTCCAGACCTTGGACAAAGAGGGCCAGGCCGACCACCACCAGCGCAGCCCCGAACAGGACCTCGACAAGATTAGGCAGGGGTTGCCGCAGCACAATCAGCTGGAAAAAGCTGATAACCAGGACTATGGGCAGCAGGTCGGTAAAGGCGGACCAGAGTTTTTTCAGGGCGGTGAGAAGCATTTCTTTTCAGTACATTACTGTGGTCTGATGAAAACAGAATGATACAGGTACATATGGATCGACATGGAGCCTCCTCAGAATGCAAGGAAATTGATAATGAAAAATACCTTGCTGTTGCGGTTGTGTCAAGACTCTCCTTTTATTTGTCTTTTCTATAGAGCCGCTGACTTCAGCTTGACAGGCTGATACGGTCTTTGGTATGTAAAAAGATTCATAAATTCGCTGCACAAAATCACCGACCTTTTAAGGATACCCAATGAAAAAAAAGAACCTATCTCTCTGCGATTATCTCTACGTGGACACCAAGAAAATTCTTTCTGTGTACAATCAACTGACCGGCGCTGTTGTTTCTGCCGGGGAATCCACGTACGCAACCGTCAATCCGGCGGAGAATAAGAAAAAATACGATTT
>JBATKL010000394.1:0-2564 GCA_049669385.1 Candidatus Electrothrix sp.
GATCAACGTATTTTTTCAAGGCATATTCAGCCACTGTTGCAAGCAGATTTTTTTGTTCCTTAAAATCACCAGGGGCAAGACGGGACAGTGCCCGCAGCATATCAAGGTATTCTGCCTGCCCCGGCGGCGTACCGCCCTGACGACGGGCCTCAGCCCGATCTGCCCAGAGCAATTTTGCGGTTTCCCGCGCTGCGGGAATGGACGACCTCAGACACAAAAAGCCGCTCCAGATGCTCGGCAGCGGCACGGGCTAATTGACTCTTTCCTGTTCCCGGCTCACCCCGGACCAGCAGCGGCCGTTCAGCACTCAGGGCGGCCCGGATGGCATTGACACTGTAGTGGTCAAAGACGTGGACGGTTGCTGGCCAGGAACCTCTTTTCGGGAGGAGTATTTTTTTATCTACTTCAAATTCTGGGATATTCATAAATAGTTATTTAACTCTAAAAGAAACATTCGGACAGATGCACTGAGTTCCTCACCGGCCCATGTAAGACCGGTTCCTTTTCCTTTAACCCCGAAGGCTATCATCTTCAAACTTGGTAGACGTTGCCGCAGTAATTTGCTCATCACAATATCATTCAGCGGATTGCTTTTCTCATAGCCCGGAGCCATGAGGTAGAACTCCTTAGTCCAGCCACCAGACTCTCTGAGATCTGCATTGAGCTGGCGATCCAACTGGTCACTATATGACTCCCTTTCTTGTTGAGTTTCACCCAGTAATTTAGGCCGATCTCCACTGTATACCATTTGCCACACAGCTCTGATTATGCCTTCAGCTTGGTCTTCAAGCCGATATCCAAAATCAAAAAGACGGGTAAGATCAATGGCTCGATCTCCACGAACCTGATGACCTCTTGGTTCCGACTCATAATGAGCGCATCGTTGGCCGGTAAAGGCTATCATGACTTCAACAGGAGCGTGTTCATGAAACCCCACCTCCAAATGAAAACCTTTCAAAGGATCAATCTGCCCTATCTGATCCACCAAAAAATCCTCATTAACTCCTCGTAGTAAAAGCCAGCCCAGGATAATTTTGATGCCTTCTACGGCTTTTGGCAGCTTAACCGGACTATCCATTTGAAGTTCATCGAGAAAAAAACAAACTGGCTGTCGCAATTTATCCACTGGCCAACGTGGATTTGCATGATTACAGAGTTTTTTAGCAATAAGGGTTGGCTGGATATCTCCTCTCAAACCCATCTCCTCACCAAGCTCCTTAAGTAGAGCAGGAAACAGTCTCAATTTTTTAGCAACATTTCTTTCAATCAATCCTTGCAGAGAATCCGAACGAGATGGTTCAGGCAATGGAGGGGGGAAAGATAATTCATTTTCACTGTGCAAGACATGCTCATTGATCAAATCCTGAAAATCACGTAGAGGAATAAGATAGGTTTTTCTGTCATCCTGCAAGCGAGAGATACCGACCAGCTCATTTTGGTACAGCACCGGCGCACCGCTCACTCCCTTACCCACCGGAACAGGAAAGACATAGAGGTTATACTCACCTCTAAAGCTACTGACCTTGACAGAAACACAATCAAGATCGCCTTGTTCAGAAGAAAAACCGCTGCACTCCACATTCTTGTCAGCTGGTGTGATATTCTGATCTCTGCAAACAAGAACCAAGCCTGCATGTTCTGTTGGTTCCCGCAGCTCAAGAACCGCAACATCAACGTGCTCATTAGAATAAATGCTTCTTACCCGCCGCAGACCTCCACGCCAAGCAGCCACATCGTAGAGAAAAACATCTTCTTCTTGCAGATCACGAACCACATGGAAACAGGTCAGCAGATGGCGATTCGAGACCATGAAGGCTGTGCCGCAATATTCCGAACCTGTTTCGCCTCGCTTTCCTTTGTAGAGCCGGGCTATCGCACCCCTCCAATCAGCCATTCTGCGCTTCCGGTTTATCCTTGGTCCATTTGGCATGCACCTTAATCGAGGCATTGGCCTCACCGCTGAGAATGACCGGGATCGGATTGGTCGTGCCCTTGAAGCCGATGTTCACCTCAACGCCCCATTCATCAGGCTGTTTTTCCTTGACCGATTCAGCAACGGTATCAAAAATGCTGCTCAGGCTCTGCCGCAATATCTCGTTAACATCCTTGATCTTGTCTCCAAGCTCCTTTGCCTTGTCCTTAAAACCGATCTCCTCGGTACCGGGCGGCATGTTTGAGGGCAGTTCCCGCTCTTTTCCGCTTGTAGGCAATTCTACAGGGAGATCAACTTCCTCCACCTCGACCCAAAGCTGGCCGCCATCTTTCATCTGAATACGTTGGACTGACTTGCTCATTCTTGCCCCCTTGGATTAACATATTAAATGTAATGATTTTACAGGGCTTCACCCTAGGTTTCCCAGCCCTGAAGGGGCTGTATTTATCAGCCTGGGGTAACACCCCAGGCACTTGGTGACAAACGGGCACGGCACGCCGTGTACCCTACGATGTTCCGGTTTGCATTCCAGGGCGACCGCCGGTCGCCCCTACGCACGCCCTTCCCTGATTCGGCAACGGTACCGTTCCACGCTGCCTGCTCCGCGACGGCAGGCGTTTGAACGGCAACC
>JBATKL010000395.1:0-5597 GCA_049669385.1 Candidatus Electrothrix sp.
AGAACACCGATCAAGTCGGCACCGTAGACATCTGCCGCACTGTCAAATAGGACATCTATGGATGGTCGAGAATAATTGACCTTTTCATCCACAGAAAGAGAAAAGGTTTCATCCCGCTCAATAAGGAGATGGTAATCAGGCGGGGCAATATAAATATACCCCGCCTGAATCTGCTCCTTTTCCTCGGCCTCCTCAACCTTGAGCAAGGTACGGTCATTATAAAATCGGGCTAAAGTACTGTCCTGATCCTTATGCAGATGTTGGACAAAGATTATCGGCAGAGAGAACAGGGGGGGCAGTTTACTGAAGATATGAACAAACGCCTCGACCCCTCCCGCCGAGGCACCGACTACAATCGCTCGATATCTCATACACCTCCCTACGACAGATGGTTACGCGCAACATACTTACGATATATCCTGTTCTTGCTATCCAACCGTTCATATTTTTCACTCAAGCTGGAAAATCGCAGCGATTCCCTTCCGCCGAGACAGAAAAAGCCTCCTCTGATCAGACTCTGATCAAAAAGATCCAGCACCCTTTCCCGTAATTTTTTATCAAAATAAATCATAACATTACGACAAAGAATCAAATGCATCTCCCCGAAAACCTGATCTGAAACAAGATTATGGTTAGCAAAAGTAATCTTGTTTTTGAACTCCCTGTCCATAACGATATGATCTTGATCAGCATGATAATATCGGCTGAGGGAATGGACAGAGCCGGTATCTTGATAATTTCCAGTATACTCCCGTACCTGCTTCAAAGGATAAATTCCTTTTTTGGCCTTGGCTAAGGATTCATCATTAATGTCCGTGGCAAAAATGGTCGCCTTTTCCAGCAACCCCTCTTCTTTCAATAAAATAGCAACAGAATATGCCTCTTCCCCTGTTGCACAGCCAGCCAACCAGACCTTAATAAAGGGATAGGTTCTCAGGAATGGAACAACTTCTTCCCGCAATGCCCGATAAAAAGACGGGTCGCGGAACATCTCGGTGACCGTAACAGAGAACTCAAACAGCAGTTCTTGAAAAAACAACGGCTCTCTGAGAACTCTCGGCAGCAGCTCACCAATGGTTTCTATGCCGTTCTTTGCGATAAACTGCCTGGTCCTTCTGCTGACAGTGGCCTGGGAATAATTACGGAAATCATAGCCGTAACGGAGAAAAATCGCCTCCAGCAACAGGGCCCGCTCAATCTCTTCAATGTCTTTTTCCTGCATAGGCCACCTGTCTGTTTTCTCGTTTGCTACCTGTACAACCAAACACGCATCATAGATAATAATCTTTCCACATCAACCGGTTTTGCCAGGTAATCACTGGCACCCGCTTCAAGGCATTTATCCCGATCATCTTTCATTGCCTTGGCAGTCAGAGCAATGACAGGCAGCTTCCAAAACTGCTTTTGCTCCCGTATCTTTCTGGTTGCTTCGTATCCGTCCATCTCCGGCATCATAATATCCATCAACACGATATCAATCGCTTCTTCCTGGGCAAGCGTCTCTAATGCTTTTTTTCCATCTTCAGCAACAACGACCTCCATGCCCTTTTGCTCAAGAACTCCAGAAAGGGCAAAAATATTACGCATATCATCATCAACAAGAAGTACCTTTTTCCCCTGAAACATCTTATCCCGATCATAGAGGTCAGCAATAATCTGCTGTTTTTGAGCAGGCATGCTTTTCACCATTCTATGAAGAAAAAGCGAGGTCTCGTCAAGTAATCGCTCCTGGGATCGGGCATCTTTAATAATAATGGATTCTGAATACTTATTCAGCTCATGCTCCTCTTCCCTGCTCAAATCCCTGCCGGTATAAATAATAACCGGAGGAACAACGAGATC
This sequence comes from Candidatus Electrothrix sp., assembly GCA_049669385.1. Taxonomy (GTDB): domain Bacteria; phylum Desulfobacterota; class Desulfobulbia; order Desulfobulbales; family Desulfobulbaceae; genus Electrothrix. The sequence continues at coordinate 1,843 of JBATKL010000395.1, forward strand.
AGTAGCATCGGCCAATCGATGAAGCAGTTCAATCCCGTTGCAATCAGGCAGCCCGAGATCCAGAACCATGCAGTCAAACCGCTGCTTGCCCAACAGCGCCTCTGCTTCTTTTCCTGTTCCGGCCTCAAAGGTTTCCGTGTCGCCATCACCGACCAAATCTACCAGAACCCCCCGAAGATTATCGTCATCTTCAACAACCAAGAGTTTCTTTATCTTCTTATTAATGACAGACTCAAACCGACTAAAAGCCTCAGTCAGGTGCTCATGGCTTACCGGTTTAGAAAGGAAGCCGATGGCACCGAGGTTCATTGCCTTACGACTCACCTCTTCCGCAGACATCATATGGACAGGAATATGACGGGTTCCAGAATTGGATTTCAAACTATCCAGCACACCCCAGCCATCAATCCCAGGCAAGCGGATATCAAGGATAATCCCTGAAGGACGATACTGCTCAGCCAGTTGTAACCCCTCTTCGCCATTATCCGTTACTAAACCCTTGAAAGCAGATTCATGGCATTGTTCCAAAAGAATTCCAGCAAACCGAGGATCGTCTTCAATAATCAGCATGACCCTGTCTCCCTCGGAAAGCTGGTCGCGATCATCGGCCACAGCGAAAACCTGCTGTTTCAGATTGTTTTTACGCACTGGTACGGATTCCGGTACCGATTCCGTCTTCAATGCCAAGGACTGTTCAACCTGTTGCTGTTTTTCCTCATTTTCCAGAGGACTTTTAACATCATTAACATCAACAGGCAAATAGAGCGTAAAGGTCGAGCCTTTCCCTGGCTCGCTGACTAACCCGATTTTACCACCAAGGAGTGCAGCCAACTCTTTAGAAATTGAGAGGCCAAGACCGGTGCCGCCGTACTTCCGAGCCGTTGAACCATCGGCCTGCTGGAATGCCTCAAAAATAGAGCGTTGCTTTTCAGTCGGAATACCTATACCTGTATCTGCCACTGCAATGGCAATAGATTGCTCAGGCTGCAAGAGCTCTGATCGGACCGGCGCTGTTGCCTCCACTCGTGAAAAAACCAGATCAATCCGGCCTTTCGAGGTGAACTTCATACTGTTACCAAGAAAATTTTTCAGAATTTGTTCGACGCGCTTACGATCTGTACGTATTGACTGCGGGATGTCATCAGCAAGAGTGACAGAGAAAACTACTCCCTTGTTTTCCGCCATATGGCTGAACAACGTCCGAGCATTCTCAGCAAGGTCGGCCAATAACACATTCTCTACATCTTTGACGATCTGTCCCGCTTCAATTTTGGACAGGTCGAGAATCTCGTTAATAAGATCTAAAAGATCATTGCCTGATTCAAAAATAATACCTGCTGCCTTCTCTTGTTTTGCCGTCAAATTACCATCCCTATTTTCTTTAAGAGATTGAGCAAGCAACAGTAAACTATTCAAAGGGGTGCGCAACTCATGGCTCATATTGGCCAGAAATTCCGATTTATATTTTGAGGCTAAAGCAAGATCCTTTGAACGTTCTTCGATTTTATCCTGTGCCGCAATAAGCTCTTCATTACGTTTCCTTATAGTTTTCTTTTCCACCATCAGAGCGTCTGATTTCTCTTCAAGGGCGGCATTGGTCTCTTTGAGTTCTTCCTGCTGACTTTCTAATTCCTGCTGAAATTTCTTCAAAGCTGCGGTCTGCGACTCCAGTTCTTCGTTGGTCGCCATCAACTCTTCACTCTGCTGCTTCAATTCCTCAGCCTGTTCACGAGTCTCTTCAAGGAGTACCTGGACGTCCTGTTTATTCTGTGCTGAACGAAAGGCAATAGCGATATGCTCGGTTACATTATCGAGAAACTCCATCTGCTCATCGGAAAAATCAGCAAAAGAAGCGAATTCAAGCACCCCGAGCAATGCTTCTTCATGAAGAAAAGGAACAGCAAGAAGATTACAGGGAGCTGAATCTCCTAATGAGGAGCTGATTCGGACATAATCTTCCGGAAGATCCGTAATTGAAATCATATTTTTTTCAAGTGCGGCTTGCCCGGCAATTCCTTCGCCTATTTTTATTTTGCTGTTCAAGCCTTTGCGTTTATGAAAGGCATAGCTGCCCGTCAACGTCATGGTCTCCCCGCTACGATCAACAAGATACAGGGAGGCCATCTGAGCCTTGAGGAACTTGGCCAAATGAGTAATGATATGCATAGCCAAGGTCGAAACATCCTGCTCACCCCTCATCTGATCAGAAAGTTCTGCCATTGTGACTCGTTCATGAAAATTTCGCGCCACCTTTTCCACCATGCGATCTAAGGCATTTGCCATCTGGCCGATTTCATCCGCACGCTGCATATTAAGACGGCGGTGGAAGTCACCGGTGGCGATGCTGTCCGCTATTCCTGCCGCCTGGATAATAGGTCGACTGATCGAACGGACAATAATCCAGGCAATAATCCCGACAATAAGAAAGGTCAGAAGGAGACCGGTGAGCACCCTTCTTTTCACTTTATTTTCTACATCAAGACGGATGTCATTCATGACGGTTCGAGATCGCATCGTCTCCGCCTCAGAGACTTCGCAGATGAGCGCCCAGCGGGTACCAAGAACGTCAACAGGAGCCCAGGAAGAGAGCACCTTATTCCCTTGATAGTCCAGAATAACCCCTGCACCTCTCTCCCCTTCAATGGCTTTCCTACTGGCCACCGTATCGACTTTATTCCCCTGCCTGAACGACTCTACTCGGCTATAATTTTCCGGGTCCAGCACGGAGTCTGAACGCATATACCCATCCGCACCGACAAGATAGGCTTCCAGGGAATCTTCCTTTTTCGAGGCCATTTTGACCATATTCCTCAACGCTTCAGTGGACGTCTGGACAGCCAAGTACCCGATCGCCTCCTTTATTCCCCCGGAGCTATCGTGTATCGGAGTGACTAAAAAAGCTGAAGGAAGATTATCCAGCGGTGGGTAAGGAGCATAGTCCCCAAAGGCAATATCTCGGTCGCGTTCTGTACGCACCTGGGAGTACGCCTGCCCAAGAGAAGTATTCCTTAAAGGATTCATGTCCAATGACATGCCGAGGTCGGAGGACTTTTGCATAGAATAAATTATTTTTCCAGCCCTATTAACCAAATAAACGTTATTCCAGTCAAAATGAACACAGAGGTACTGAAAAAGGACATCGTTCGACAAGGCTAGGGCGTTCCATTCATCGGTATCCACCGAATCACCGGCAAGCCTAAACTCCCGATCAAAGGATCTGAATGTTTCCTGAAGCCAAATATTATCCCGCAACATATACATCTGCCCTTCCATCACCCTGAAGAAATAGGCTATCTGCTTCTCTTTTATATTGCACATGGTGGTGAGCTGCTCATGCGCGGCATGCTCTACGGCAGAAACGCCTTTGTCACCGATTGTCTCAAAGCTGCCGGTAACAGTCAACCAGATCACAGCACTGATAAACAATAAGGGAAGTACTCCCATACCGAGATGAGAAAAAATCAACTTCGTGCTCAAATTGAACCTCATACCTTTTCTCCTAAAGGGATACCTATATCCTGCCGGTTTCCTTTTCCTTGATAAACAACAACCCGGTTTCTCCCACCTTCCTTCGCCTTATACAGCGCCTCATCCGCAAAGGAAATCATACAGCCTGCGTTTTTATGAAGATTCTTATTATAGGATGCCACACCGATGCTGACGGTGATTTTCACAGCATACCTTCCATCATCAATTAATCTTTCCGCACATTTTTGACGTATTGTTTCCGCTGCCTCCGCAGCAGCATCCTCAGC
>JBATKL010000396.1:0-18975 GCA_049669385.1 Candidatus Electrothrix sp.
AAAAATAAAACTCGACTATCAAGTTTTTTCCTTGAGTCCCTTGCTCGGCTTCCGCTTAACAAACACAACCCTTGTAGGATAATGAAGGTGTTGCCTCCAGCCTCCCCAGATCTCGCCCGCTCATATGTTTACTGGAAGGGATAAGTTGAACAGGCCCCAGACATGTTTTTCTAGCTGATAGGTTATTCTCTTAATTTTACGACAGAAAAAAATGGCCATTAAGTGATCATTTGAAATTTTTCTCCGATATTCAACACCCTTTTCTCCATTTTAAGCATTTTATAACGCGTTGAATTCTTGTATTTTTATTTTTTACCGAAAATATCCAAAATGCAGAACAACGATTTATGGAAATAGCAAGCGTCATTGTTCCTGGACAATACAGCCGATCACTCCGTTTCTACGCAATATTTCCAACGCATCTGCGCACCGACAGCAGGTTGGTGACGCGCATATAATTCATCAATGGCAAGCTCCAGCAGGGTACGAAAATCTTTCCCTGCTGTACGCTGAAGTTGCTGAAGATTTTCATAATTTCGGCTACCGAGTTCGGTATTGATCTGCATAAAAGCGGCCTCCGTTTTTTTGGTTTTTAATCAATCTTTCTTTATTCTACTCGCTTTTTTCCAGCACCTCAATCTTCTCCTTTAGATACCCAAGCAGAGCTTGGGCACCAAGAAACACACCAAAACTGCCAGCAGGAAAAAGTTATTGCTTTCTCCTTGCATGAACACCCATCGAAATGTATATTTTAAGTATACATATCCAAAGGAGACTATCATGCAAGCAAGTATTGTTGATCTGAGATACAAAATGAATGATGTACTTAAAGCATTAGAACGGAACGAAAAAGTATCTGTTCTTTATCGTGGAAAAATAAAGGGTATACTCGTCCCCTCATCCACTGCAAGCAAACTGAACAAAGAGAAAAAGATTTCAGAGCATCCTTTTTTCGGCATGGCACCGACGAATTCCGACAAATCTGTTGCAGAAGAGATGAACGAGCTACGCGGGGGAAGATACCGTGATATTTGATACTGATATGTTTATCTGGGTCCAAAGAGGTAACGAGAACGCAGCAGAGGTCATGGACGCAGCTGATGCAAGATACCTCTCAATTCAGACCTACATGGAATTACTCCAGGGAGCGAAAAACAAAAAACAACATAAATATGTGAAAGATTTCCTCTCCTCCTTTGCTTTCGAGGTGCTTCCGCTCACAGAAAATATCGGACACAGAGCCGCAATCTATGTTGAAGAGTATGCACTGTCATCCGGGGTATGTTCCGGTGATGCACTCATTGCTGCAACAGCGGTTGAGAATAATATGCCCCTTGTCTCAAGCAACAAAAAACATTTCAAAGTAATCAACGAACTGAAGTTTCAGCATTTTAAACCTTGATTCACTTCTAAACGCAGAACCCGAAAATTCATCAGACTGTAGGCTGGTGAGAAGAAAAACCTCGCCTTACGCTGACCCTTTTAAATTTTTTTCAATTCGGAAAGAGGAAAAAATGAAAAGACGAGTGCTTGCTATGGTTATGCGCAACGCATCCACAATCGGGGCCGTCTGCCTGACTGCGATGTTGACACTAGCTCCGATGGGTTGCGCCTTTGGCCAGACGTTTTACAACATGACAGTGCATAATAACTTCGGCACGAGAGAGTTCTACAACGCCACACCGACGGACGCGCAGATCTGGCTGTTGACGAATTTTAAATTCAGTTACCTGTCATCAGGCGACTGGATTGACGGAAATGCGACAGCCGGATCATATGCGTCTGTCAGGTTGAGCGACATCGACCAAGGCAAGATACGCCTCTATCGCACGAATGGAGGCACCCGCATCTACGCAGTCCTGGGCGACACCCAGCCCCCAGCCGCGCAACTCAACCCCTCCACGCCTCAGCCCTACAGCTATTTTGAGTGGAGTTTCGATGGCAACGGGGGCCCTGGAACGCTCGACCTCTCCTGGATCGACCGCTGGGACTTCCTCACCCGTCTGGAGGTCTCAAACCTTCCTTCTTCTGCCCCAACCATGGTCTACGGGGCAAAGCAGGGCCAATCCACCTCCGCCGTTGGCGCGGCGATGGCACGTTACGCCTCTCAGTCTCAATACGCCTGGCTGGGAAGCGGCGCGGGCGGCTTTTCCAAAGAGCTTTCCTTCCCGGGCGCGAGCAATCCCATCGGCTGGGTGACGCGAAATCAATCCTCGGGTTCTGGGTTCGCCGCTGGCATCGGCAGCTTTACCCATGCGCTGGACCAGATCATCTCAACAGCAGCAGCATCGCCCACATGGCCGGGATTGACTTCCGGTGTGGGATTAAACTGGACCACGGCTGGATTCCGTATCGGCCTGCCCCAGACCATGAAAGATCCCGCCACCGGAACAGTGACCGGCAAGGCCTGGACAGCCTACGTCGGATTTACAAAGGATGAAAATGGATTGTACACCATGCAGCTGACAGACTTCACGCTCTACGACGATGTTGCAAATGCCGATGTCGCATGGTCGGCTGTGAATAACGCCAGCGGGACCGTCTACGAAGTGACGCAAACAGATGGTGTGCTCGATTGTATATGGACTTCCTCATGGAACAATCTTGTCAATGAGCCATCATGGGTCACCAACCTCGGATCGAACGGACCCAATGTCCTGTACGCCCTCTATAACGCCCTTGCTTCGGGCGTCATTTATAAAGATACGTTTTTCAACACCGCAGAGCTTCCCACAACGGGCGTTTGGAAGGGATACGTACCGCGCATCACCGGCGTTCATGCGTACAACTTTGAAATTTTCTCCGCAGGCGCTATGGTAATAAACGACGGCACCAACCAGGGGCTCGGCGGGCTTCTCACTGGCCAGGATATGATCGACCTGCTCGATAATCGCCTTCAGGATAATGCGCTGATGAATCCATACATGCTGGAATTGCTCCGCACACAGGAGGTCACACCAGCCTACCTGTATCCATCCCAAGACGTTTGGGCGTTCAATGGAGTCGCCAGCGCCCCGCCAGTGCTTGGCTTGCAAACCGGACCGTTAAACGGCCAAACCGCCTTCGGTGACGCCGCGACATTTGATTGGTACCTGGGTGGGGGTCTGCAAACCAATGTCGGGAATATTACCGGTTTGCTCATGCTTCTTTTACTGAATTAGGGACAAAAACTTAATAACTGTAAAAACAAAAGAGAATCCATCCGGTTCCGGTTTCACGGCGCGATCATACGAGGTGGTATATCCCTGCTTCCCCGCTGCCAATCAAAGGAAGAATTTTTTCCACAGCAAAAAAGACAATAAATTTTGGCCCCTTGGTCTCGTCCTGCTCTGGGGACAAATGACGCCTTGTTAACTTGGCGATCAAATCCGAGTCAGTCTCTTCCTTCATTTTCTTTAAAAAAAGACGGACTCCTTTGTAATGCGGTGCATCCTCGATAAGGAGGTAGGTCGCATAAGGATTTGATTGCAGGTTGTGGTGGGTTAAATGGTCTCGCATAATAAATGCCACTTGACCGTCTTCCATGACGTGCGGTTTAGCGTAGATGGCGGCATCCACTTTACCTGCCGCATCCGCCGTTGCTAAAACCCCTTTGCCTGTGACATTTTCTAAATATTCGTTAAGATGCATAATCCTTCATCTCCTTGCTTTTGGGTTGTCGGTTGGAATGTAATATAAATGCATCATGGGTTCTGCACCAGCATTTTAATTCGCTCATGTTGAGCGGAGCAAAAAGACAGTATTACCCATTCCCACCCCTTGCGCCAATCACTTTCTGTTGCAAACAAGGCAATACATGTGTAATCATCATATGATTCAATCCCCCTTTTCCATCAAATACAGCATGCGGGTACGCATTAATCATCAGGCAGATTATTCATGGCAAAAGAAATAGAGCGTAAATTTATAATTGATATTTCTCAACTCGGAGAGTTGCAATCCGGAGTAGAAATAAAGCAAGGATACATTTCTACAACTGATAATTCCACGGTAAGAATACGCTTATCAGGTGACAAGGCATTCCTTACCCTAAAAGGTGAAAATACCGGGGCAACCAGATCTGAATTTGAGTATGAAATTCCGGTCCAAGATGCAAACGAAATGTTAGCAGAACTTTGTAGCGGCCCTATAATTGACAAGACACGATACCTGGTTGAACATTGCGGTCATACCTGGGAAGTTGATATCTTTCGTGGAGATAATGAAGGTCTCATTGTCGCGGAAGTTGAGGTGCAAAGTGAGGGTGAACGGGTAGATATCCCGGCCTGGGTCATGAATGAGGTTACCGGCCAAGTTAAATATTACAACGCCAATCTCCTGAACAACCCTTTCAAGAATTGGGACGAATAGAGTAACGGCGTTCGATTATAAAATTAAACGTAAAATCAACAAAGGAAGAGAACAATGGGAGTGATCGTAGGTGTGCTCAGGATTTTCCTCATGCCGGAAGAAAAATCCCGAGAATGCCTGTATGTGGACGGCTTGTATACCTAAGCCTAACTTCTTCATACGACTTTATCTCTACTGTCCGCCAACCCCGAAATTCCGCAGCGCGGTCCGAAAAGCATTCGCCGGACTGAACAGGGCATCGCCAATAACAATTGCGTATCCAAACCAATGGAAAAAAGTCGGGGTCTCCTGAAGGGTAAAAAACATATAGGTGAGCAGTGCTGTAGAGGCCATCACCGCAATGACCGAAGATGTGGTATCGAGCAGAAATGAAACTACCCCGATATCCCCTGATTTCACGAATTCGATAAACAACACCACCACGGCCACGCCGATAAAAGTATAGCCTAACGGACCTTCCAACGAGATGTTGAGCTGATGGACCACCACCAGATAGATGATGGGGCTGAAGATCCAAGGGAACCTTCCCAGTTTCTGTAGCATGGAACTCTCCGATTGTTCGATTAATAATCAAATAGGCTCACCAGTTTCCACGCTGAGCACCGGAAACAGTGAGGAGTTAAAACGCACCGACTGGTTACGGTTTTCGTCCAAATGGTGACAAAGCCAAAATCCAGACAGATCTCACTGTAATTCATCTGAAATATCGTGTAAACAGGTTTGACTGTCAAGACCTGGGAGTACTGCTGGACAAACGACCAGGCCATCGACCTTCTTCAAGTTTCCGGGAAGGATGGTAATGCACATAAACCTTCCTGAGCATCTCAATCCCGGTGAGCAGCTTGCTCTCAACCTGATCAGCAACCTCATCCCCTTCCCAGACGGTCAGGTCTCCGTCAATACAAATAGTCAAATTGACAACAAGGTACGGTCCAAAGCGATGGGCATGAATGTCCTCAATGGCTTGAACCTCGGTCACATCATCAAGCAACTCATAAATCTCTCGGGCAAGCTCCTCGCTCGGGACATTATCCATAAGATCGGAAGAAGCCTCACGGAGAATATCAAATCCTGTTTTCGCCATGATCACAGCCACTAATGCCCCAGCTACCGGGTCAACCCAAGGGGCACCTAACTTGCTCAGATAAATCCCAACAGCAGCCCCGGTTGAAGCAAAGATATCATTGCGATGGTCCTGGGCCAAGGCCTTAATAGCCAGATTTCCTGTCTCCCGCCCTACCCGGCTCGCTTGCAGCATGAGCAGGATTTTAACAATAATGGTTGCTAAGGCCACATAGAGGGCAAACTTCCCTATGGGATGCGATTCAATCGTCCCGGTAAACAAGCCAAAGGCGAAATCGACAGAGTCCCAGAGAATGGCGGTGCCCGTGGTAATGACAAAGGCACCGATAACCAGGGCTGCAATGCTCTCAAGCTGGTGATGCCCGTAAGGGTGTTCCGAATCTGCGGGCTTCCCGGAAAGCCGGACAAAAATCTTCACCGCGATGAAATAAATCACATCGGATATCGAGTTAATACCATCGGCCAACAGGGCTTGGCTATGCGCCATGATCCCGACAATCACCTTGACCAGCGCGAGGACAGTGTTAGAGAAAAGGCCGACATTCACCACGGTTTCAGCCTTTTTTCGACGAATTTCCGTATTGCTACAAAGAAGTGGGCTTAAAAGTTCAGCCATGAATTATTGTCCGTTCATTGGGTATTTCTTAAAAGAATTTACTGATATATCCTCATCAAGAGCTCAATGTACAGCAATTTTCCTCCGCAAACAAAGAAAAAATAAGCTCATCCCGCTCGCCTCTCTTCAACCCAGCAATACAGTACCGGCACCATGATTCCGAGCACCGACCTGTAGAGGTCAAAATCGGGACCAGAACCAGTACCAGAAAGCCCCCTCAGATGTCCACGGACAGGTTGATGCCTTGACAGGTTGATGCCTTGACAGGAGATGGCCTCACGGTTTACGATGAGTTTCAAATAAAAATGCAGGGTTCACCACAAACACCCTGCCTAGGCTAAAGCCTTTGATTTTGCCTTTCACGGTAACAACGTCGCCCATCTTCAGCGTTTCGACGCGCGTTTTTTCTGCATCGGAACGCGGGCTGATGGAGACAAATGTCGAGAGTACGCCTGGCGCACTTTTGTTTTGAATGCGATACGCCACGCCATCTTTTTTTACTTTGTAGACTTCCAGCGTCCATTCCACAATCTTGCCGGTGACCTCGATTTTCTTCTCCATCTTTTGCGCGTTGCTGTACTGCTTGGCGCTGTCACCTTTGACTGCAAACATCGCGCCTAATTCGCCGTCTGGCCCGCCGACTTCGGGTTCAGCGGCAAGAATTTGTTCCGCCTCGCTGAGTTCCGCATTATTTTCCGCGTTATTTTCTGCGTAAGCCATCTGGAAGCCGACGAACAAAGCCCCCAGCAATAAAAAGCCGTAAAATATTGTATGCGTTGTTTTCATCAGTTTGTCTCCTTTTATTTTATCACTTCAGCAATTCGGTTTTGTTTTTAAAAACGGGAACCAGAGCTCTTACAGGAGTATCGCGCTGGTTTCAGGCTACTGGCGGTACCTGTTCCGCTTTGGAAATTGCTTATCACCGCCAATGGTGCCGGGCAGTACTGTTGGATTCCCGTGCGATGCTCTCCTCAGCCTTCTTTCGCCGTCCCCGGCCTTGAGCAGCACCCCTTCCGGGCTGAGGCAGAATTATATGTCCAGTCTTTCATTTAAATCCGAGGAAAGAGCCTTATCCTTTCCCGTCTCCCGCGACACAATGTTCAGCCTTCAAATTTACTCTCATAAATTTCCGTATGACTATGTTAGGCCGACCGTATGTTTTCCTGTGAATCTCACCAAAATATATGTTATATATGATACACGTCAGGAACACTTTGAATCGCAGTGAGATGAATTCAATATAAGAGGAAGAAAATGCAGAAGACTTCATTAACGTTAGGCCTGCTGGCCCTTATCGGTATAATGTCACCAGGTGGCATCCACGCAGCTACACCTCCACCAAGTGCAGATATCGACGTGGATATGATGGCACGGGAATACAGAGAGAGTGTTAACGGCCCAGGAGCGTTAACCAGAGAAATGATTGAGGCCTGCGTTGTCCTTAAAGTTGATATGGAAAAAGACGCTGCCAACTTAAACACCCTGAGGGAAGAGCTGGGAAAACTGAATAATGAAGTAAAAGACCTTGGAACCTACCTGAAAAACAACAAGGGACAATTCGACGAAAAGGACACCAGTTCTGCTCGGGCTGAATATGATGCCAAGGTGAAAGAGTACAACTCCAGAATCCCGCTATTGAAACAAAAAACCACAAAATATCAGGAGAGTATCAAGCCGTACAAAGATAAAGAGGTGCAATTCGAGCAGGAATGCAACAGCCAGCCCTATTACGAAGACGATTATAAGGCTATTGAAGAAAAAATGGGTCGAGGTTTGTAGACCGAAGCACTTTTTCAAAGAAATATGCAACTGATAGACGTACAGTTCTGCTGGCTCAACCCTGAAAGCTGTCAAGATCTCTCCTTGCCCGCCTATGCAACCAGGCAAGCGGCGGGCATGGATGCAGCGGCGGCGATAGCTGAAGACGCAACTCTTCAGCCCGGAGAAATAAAACTTTTCCCCACTGGATTTGCTGTCGCCCTGCCCGAAGGTTTTGAAATACAGGTCCGCCCGAGATCCGGTTTGGCAATAAAGCACGGTGTCACAGTCGTTAATGCGCCAGGGACTATAGATGCCGACTACCGAGGAGAGGTCAAAATCGGGCTGATTAATCTCGGCAATGCCCCTTTTACTGTTCAACGGGGTGATCGCATAGCCCAACTCATTCTTGCTCCGGTATGCCAAGCGCAATTGCAACAAGTACAGGAACTGGGAAAAACAAAACGGGGTGATGGCGGTTTTGGGCATACTGGCGTGTAGCCAACAAACAACTCGGCTCGACAAAAAATCGCTTTTTCAATAACCAAGTTACGCTTCCTTCTCACCCCTTTCTCCTCCGCATCACCTTCCCTACTCCCGGCAGAAAAGGCAGAAAATCAGCAATCGCAAAAGACCAACGGGAGCTGAACAAAGGAGTATCCAACTTAAGAAAATACACAATTAACCTCATCATACCTCATAATCCACCGATACAAAAAGGGAGCCTCTCTCATGTCCAGATCCACATCCATACCTACAATGCAATTCTTATTTGCCGGTGTTATCTCCTTGGCCATTATAGCTCCCGGTGCCCACACAGCCTCAGCTGAAACACTGAATGCAGATACAAAAAAATCAGAGCGCACATATCGAAAAACAAAAACCAGTGAAGGTGCCCTGACGCGAAGCATGCTTGAAGCCTGCATAAAACTCAAAGCAGAGATTGACGAAGAGTATGAAAAAATCAGTGCTTCCAAAGAAGAATTTGACGCTCTCAACAACGAGACCAGTGACCTTGCGGCAGCCTTAAAGGAAAACAAAGAAGAAAAGACCGTTGATGAGCATAATAAAGAGGTAGCGCTCTATAATCAAAAGGTAGAAGAGCTGAAAGAGCTTGAGACGGCGTACAAGAAAAAGAGTGCTCCCTACCAGGAAAAAGTCGTCCAGTTAGAAACTGAATGTAACAATCAGCCCTATTATGAGGATGATTACGACGCAGCAGTGAAAAAGACAGGAAAAAGCCTCTAAAAAAGCAAAGCATCAGGGCGGAATCGGCAGAGAGTATTCCTCTGCCGAAACACTGCAAAAGAAGAAAGAGACTAAAAAAGCAAGGACACCCCGAAATTAGCTGTAAAGTTACTTAAATCATCATCGGGCAATGCCATATCATATGCTGACAAGCCGATTTCCCCGCGAAAGAAAAGATTTTCATGAAGCCACTTCGCATTATGCATAAGGCCAGCATACCCCTCAAACCCGTCCTCTTCCGCTTCGAAATAGATCCCCCTATGTGTCCTGTCCGCTTCGACATGCGCATAACCGACCCCCAAATAAGGTCGCATTGCAAAAGAACTCATCACAACCAATGAGTTAAACATGTAATTCCCGCGAAGCACTGTCGTCTTAAAATCGCCAGTCACCCCCAAGGTACACATTGCGCCGACATGCTCGGTAAACCAGTATTCTGCTGTCGGGCCAACGCCATAATTCACCGAATTCACCATACCTCCCAAACCGAAACGCCCTGCAACGGAAAAAACATGCTGCTGTTCATAGTCAGACTGGGCAAAAGCAGTACCGGAAAAACTCAACCCTAACAAAAGAATAATCGTTGCTAAGCCGGGGTTCTGGAATAATCTACCGGAATTCATAAACATATTCTCCTTCTTTTCTTCTTCTCAACAGCTGGTTACTTCCTTCTCTTGAAGGAAAAATTTCTACAAACAAAAAACTGTTTAACCATAAAAGAGCGCAAAAACAAACAAAATTATGCCTTTCCTTGGGAAGATCGCGAAGAGGCTATGCTGAAAAGAAAAAGACAAAGTTATAGATCTTCCTCAGAAAAGGAGAGCACTTCAGCAAGACAATCTCGTTCCAACAGGAGCATGAACAAACGATCCAACCCAAGGGCTATACCTGCGCAGTCAGGCATTTTTTCAAGCGCTGCAAGGAACTTCTCCGGCATCTTGCTGGTGTTGTCGTAACTATCAACATCAACCTTGTCAACCTTGCTGATTTCCTCGTTAAAACGACGCCTCTGTGCGACAGGATCTGTTAATTCGGAAAAACCGTTAGCCAATTCAATACCACCGATATAGAGCTCAAAGCGCTCCGCCAGTTCAGGAGATCCCAATTTAGGCCGGGCCAAGGAAGCCAAGGCGATTGGATAATCATAGAGGAAAACCGGCGTTTCCCAGCCGAGTTTCGGCTCCACCTTTTCCACCAGCAACAGATCAAATGCTCCTGTACGAATGGCTTCTTCAGCTGAGATCCCCGCATAACACCGAAAGGCATCGTTCACCGTCAGTCGCTGCCATGGGGCCACCAGAGAGATTGCTTTACCGGATCGATAGATACTGCTTTTGCCTGCAACCTGCTGGATCATCTGCTCACATTCTTTCATCAGCTCCAGATAGTTCCATCCGGTATGGTACCATTCCAACATGGTGAATTCTTCCTGATGAAGCCGCCCTCGTTCTCCTTTACGAAAGCACGGGCAAATCTGAAAAATCTGCGAGCATCCTTGAGCCAGCAGACGTTTCATACAGAGCTCAGGTGAAGTTTGCAGAAACCAAGTTTCAGAGGCAAGGGGAACGATTTCCGCTTCCGGGATCAGCACAGGAAGACGAACAGGCGTGTCCACCTCTATATATTCTCGGTGGCAAAAAAAATCGCGAGCCCTCTGCATCATAAGAGAGCGCTGCGCAAGCCCTTCAGGAGACAACATAACAGATCCAAAAAAAATGAAGCATATTCTTTACAGCTTGTTCCGCCACTGATTTTTCTCTCAAACCGAGAGAATGACAATTAGACCAAGTACGGTACAATACACGGCAAAGAGATACAGAGAATGTTTGCTCAAATAGGCAATCAGCCAGCGGATCGCAATATAGCCGGACACCAAAGCAGCCAGAAACCCGACCAGTAAGGGAAGAAGAAAATCATTTAAGGCCGGAAGCTCTGTTAAATCCTTAAAAGCAAGCAAGCCTGCACCCAACATCACCGGCACAGACATCAGAAAAGAGAAACGAGCTGCTGCGGATCGATCCAAGTGTCGTGTCATCCCACCGGCAATGGTCGAACCGGAACGGGAGACACCGGGCAGCAAAGCAAGAACCTGAGAGAAGCCGATCAACAGGCTGTCCAGCCAAGTTATCTCTTCCATGCGACGGTTCCGCCGCCCAACGGTTTCCGCAATAACCAACAGGATTGCGGTTAAAAATAGAAAATAGCCTGTCATCTTTGCACTGGCAAAGGCATGCTCAATGAAATCCTTGCCCAGCAAACCAAACACAACAGCAGGTAGGGTTGCTATAATCAGGTACCAGCCCATCCGTGAATCCGGCTCGACAAAGGGCTCTCGTCGAATAATACCCTGCACGAAGGCCTTTGCAATCTCGGTCAAATCTTTCCAGAAATAAACAAACACAGCAAAGAGGGTTCCCCACTGTACTAATACATTAAAAATAAATTCTTGCTTTTCTGGAAATTCCCAACCCAAGAAATGAGGTACCAGTACCAGATGACCGGAACTGGACACCGGGATAAATTCCGTCAGCCCCTGAACAACACCAAGGATAATTGCCTGCAAAAAAGTCATTCTTTCCCCTAACAGAATATATAATATTATTGTACCGCCCGAACATCAGCAGAATTTTTCGGCACCCAGGCCAGTCCGCCCTTAAAGCCGTAGCAACGAGCCAAATACAAGGTATGGACTGTTTCTTCGCCAAACCAGGGACCAGTGCGCCGGATCGTCACCTCAACGACCGGATCCACCCGCTCAAAGACCTCGGGCAACACCGTGATAACCGGTTTATGCTCAAAGACACCAACAGCATCTTTTCCAAGTAACATTTCGTCCGTAAACCAAAAATCATAGACATTAGGTCGGGACCAACGATTAATGGACACCGTGCGCGGTTGCCCCTTCATATAAAAGGCCAATTCGCTGGCAAGCTGGTAACGAAGGCCGAAAATAAAGGTCTGCTCAGGCCGTTGCATGCCCTGTAACTCCCTATCGACAATCTCTCCGAGAGCATCCCAGCCCTTGGTTTCCCTGGCAGTACGATCCAAAGCCACCCTGAGCGGCAGAACCGGATACAGCAGCTGGGCCAAAATAAGCGTTGAAACCACAAAGGTCAGGCCGATACCAGACCACCATAAACGGTGACGAGAAGCTGTTTTTTCAGTTTTCCCAACCTGTCCTGGACTATACAAAGCCGCGATCAAAACAAAGGCTGTCAGGTAGGCAGGAGCGGGCCAGTTGCCGTAAATACGGACATGCAGGGCCAGCAGGGTGAAGACCAAAAAGGTGGTCAAAGACATCCAGATGAGGAAAGATGTTTGGGCGCGTGGAATCCGATCTCCCGCCCATCCTTTGACCCAACCAACGATGATGAACAAAAAAATCAGGGGAGAAACCAAGGCAGCCTGGCTGCCGAAAAAATCAGGAAGGTACGCCAAGGTCAGCGAGGTTGATTCATCCACCCCGCCCTGAAAAAGCACATGACGAAAGGTGACCCAATTATTTTGCGCATTCCAGAGAACAACCGGGGTAAAGAGCAGGAAGCCTGTTGCCAATCCCAGCCAAGGCCTGTAGCTGAGCAATCGTTTCCGATACGCTCCGGTAAAAATCATTGCAAAAAAGAGCGAGGGCAGAAAGAGCAGCATGGTGTACTTGGAAAGCAGACCCAGGCCGAACCAGATGCCAGTCAGCAGCCATTGCAACAGGGTATCTTCCTCAGTATCTTCCTCAACAGCTCGCGCCGCATGATAACAGGCTGCTGCCCAGCAGAGAAGCAACATGCCGTCTGGCGTGGCGATCAGGGCAGAGCCGATCATCAACAAAACAGCCTGAGTAAGCAGGGCAACCTGGAAGGCTGTGCGCCAAGAAAACCAATGTGCTGCGAGCAAGCAGAGATAAACAGAGGAAAATGCGAGGGCGAGGACTGTGGGCAGGCGAACAGCAAACTCGGTATGACCGAAAAGACTGGTTGCCAACCAAATCCCCCAAGCGATCATGGGAGGATGGTCATGATAGCCGAGCGCAAGGTAACGGCTCCACTGCCAATAATTGGCCTCATCCGGAACGAGAAGGAAGTGCCCGCTGATAAGCAGGCGGACAGCCAGTCCCACAGCAAGAACCAGCCAGGTCAAGCGAATATAACGTGTTCCTTTACGTGTTTTTTGTATTGATTGGGAAAGCATCACACCGTTCTGCATTACACCGTTCTTTCAGAAGACTTTCCCGCAAAAAGGAGAGCCGTACAAAACTTGTCCTCTTAACCGATTTCGATTATGATCGCTCATTGAGCTCTATTAAACCTCAATATCTTTTTTCAGCAAAGGGGATTATGCACATTATGCGTTTACCAAATCTTTTTTTCTTCGCCCTTGCCCTGTGTTCCGTTTTCTTGGTTCACCTCTCTCAGAACAGCGTCTATGCGGCCCACGGAGTGTCTCTTGACGGCTCATTGAAATACCCTGCCGGGTTTGATCATTTTGATTATGTTGAACCGCAGGCGAACAAAGGCGGGCTGCTGACCTTACACGCCATAGGCAGCTTTGACAAGATGAATCCCTTTACCCTCAAGGGCACAGAGGCCTTTGGCTTGTTCGGCATTGAACAGAGCCTCATCTTTGAGACCTTGGCAGTGAGCAGTCAGGATGAACCCTTTGCCGCCTATGGTCTCATTGCCAAGGATATTGAGCTCGCAACAGATAAAAAATCTGTTCTCTTTACCCTGAATGAGAAGGCCCGTTTTTCCGACGGCAGCCCGGTGACCGTAGAAGATGTCAAATTCTCTCTGGATACCCTCAAGTCTGACCTGGCTCATCCTTCGTATCAGGTCTATTACCAGGATATTAGCGGAGCTGAAATAGCAGATAAGGCCCAGGGGAAGATTCGTTTCCTCTTCAGCCGCCCCAATAGAGAACTGCATATGATTGCCTCGCAGATACCGGTGCTCAGTAAAAAATTCTATACAGAACACGGCTTCGGTGCCAAGGGTACAAGCGATCCCATGTTGCCCCCCATCGGCAGCGGCCCTTATATTGCTAAAGAGATCAATCCGGGAAAATCCATCACCTATGAACGCAATCCTCATTACTGGGCCATAGACCATCCTACCCGCAAGGGGATGTTCAATTACAACACCATTACCGTCAAATACTTCAAGGATCAGATCGTCAGCCTTGAAGCCTTTAAGGCTGGAGATTTTGATTTTATGTGGGTAAACATTGCCAAACAATGGCAACGTGATCTGGCTGGACGCTCGTTTGATCAGGGGAAACTGGTCAAGAAAACTTTTGCGCATAAAAACAACGCGGGCATGCAGGGCTTTGTTTTCAACACCAGAAAGGAACTGTTTAAAGATCCCAAAGTACGGCAAGCCCTAGGACTGGCCTTTGACTTTGAATGGACCAATAACGCCCTCTTTTTTAATCAGTATACCCGAGCACATTCCTATTTCAGTAACTCTGAGCTGGCAGCGACCGGATTGCCCGATGAAACCGAACTGAAGCTTCTCAGTCCTCTCAACGAGAAATATCCAGGCACTATCCCGCATGAAGTCTTTACAAGCCCGATCAGCCCGCCGACAACCGCTTCTCCGAACAGTCTACGCGGTAATCTCCGGCAAGCCCAAAAACTCTTAGCCGAGCAGGGCTGGCAGATCAAAGACGGGGTTTTGACCTCAGCAGACGGTAAACAACGCTTCGAATTTGAGATCCTGCTTGTCAGCCCCTCTTTTGAGCGGGTTATGGCTCCTTATGTGAAAAATCTTGAAAAGCTGGGGATAAAGGCAAACTATCGCACCATTGATCCGGCCCTGTACACGGATCGGCTGAAAAGTTTTGAGTTTGATATGACCGTTACTGTCTTCGGTCAATCACAATCACCAGGGAACGAACAGCGGGACTACTGGTCTTCTGCTGCCGCTTCCCGCAACGGCTCTGCAAACCTGGCAGGCATTCAATCACCAGTGGTGGATAGTCTGGTTGATTCACTCATCTATGCTGAAACCCGTGAAGAGTTGACTGCAACCTGTAAGGCCTTGGACCGCGTCCTCTGGTACGGCTATTATGTGGTGCCGAATTGGTATCTGGCTTATCACCGCCTGACCTTTGCGTCCACGTTCAAACAACCGAAGCAGCTTCCGGTCTATTATAATCCCTATGACCTGCTCTATACCTGGTGGTTTGAAAAAGAGTAATTTGACGCACTGATTCGACATGCAACCGAAGGTATCTGCTATGCAAGAGCATGAACAGCTGAAAATCCTCTTGGTCGAAGATGATCAGGAAAGCATGAATTTCTTTGTGAGCTGTTTTCAAGAGGAGTATAATATACTCTGCGCCTCCTCTGGTGAGGAGGCTCTTGAACGCTTTGAGCAAGAAGACAATATCGCCATGGTGCTCTCGGATCAGGCTATGCCCGGCATGACTGGGGTGGATCTCCTCACCCATATTTACCAACAGAATGAATCCGTTATCCGAATCATCATCACCGGTTTTCTCAATACAGTCGATATTATCGCCGCTATCAATAAAGGCCATATCTATCAGTTCATTGTCAAACCCTGGGAACTCGTGCAGATGCGGATGGTACTCTCTCAGGCAACATATACATGGAAATTAAAACAAGAAAACAGCTCATTACAGAAAGAACTCCTGACGCAAAATTATTTGCTCACCCAGGCGAATAAACGTCTGCATACCTCAAAACATACCCTGCGCAACCTCTCCATCTCTCTCTTTACAGCACGAGAGGAGGAACAGCGCCGAATTGCGATGGAACTCCATGATGAACTGGGGCAATCGCTGGCCGCATTAAAAATGCAAACCCGGATCATGGAGAACGACTTCCTCACGGTCGGAAAAAAACAGCAGGATAAAATAAAAAAATGGTCAGCTGTCCTTCGCGAGAATATCAGCCAAATCATTGAAGATGTGCGGCTCTTGTCAAAAAACCTCAGCCCGGTCATTATTGAAGACCTCGGCCTGGATGCTGCTCTTCAGCAGCTTATTGATAATTTTACTGAAGCACAGGGGATATCCTGTTCCTTTCACCCGGCTCCTCTCCAAAATATCACCTCCACTGACGGCAAACGGATAGTCTACCGCCTTGTCCAGGAGAGCCTGAATAATATCTGCAAGCATGCCAAGGCGACCCATATTGATTTTTCCATAAAGATCAATCAGGAGCAGATATTCCTCTCCCTTGCAGATAACGGCAAAGGATTTCATGTCCAAGAGATCCTGGCCCGCCCTCAAAGTCAGCGGGGAATAGGCCTGACAGCCATGTCGGAACGGGTCAAGATGCTTGGTGGCAAGTTTGATATCCAGTCTATAATCAGCCAAGGAACAACGGTTTCCTTCACCATTCCCTTTGATTTCAATAGGGAACAAAAAGAATAACATCCAAAAAACACCTAAAATACAAGTAATGTCATCATTCCAACATACCTTACAAGATATCACGGCAACAGCAGCTCTGGGCCGACAGCTGGGTCGGATTGCCCAAAAAGGAGATGTCATTCTGCTCCACGGTGACCTGGGTGTCGGCAAGACCACTCTGAGTCAATTCATCGCTCAAGGCCTGGAAGTACCAAAAGACCAGTATGTCTCCAGCCCTTCCTTTGCCCTGATGCACGAGTATCCTGGTCGTATCCCCCTCTTTCACATGGATTGCTATCGCCTGGCCGGGGAAGAGGATATTGAAGGAGCTGGGCTGGCAGATTATATCGGCGGGCCGGGCCTCACTCTTATTGAGTGGCCGGATAGGTTAGGCAGTCTGCAACCCGAAGAACGTCTTGATCTCATTCTGGAAGTGATTAACGAAACAACAAGAATCTGTCTTCTTCAGCCCCATGGAGCGTCCTGGTCTTCTCGAATCGCAGCATTATCGCCCTGATTCGCCCGAGCAGCCAGCATCTTTAACACGGCTCATCTCCTTCTTTTTCCTCTGTTCATCCTCTGCTTTACCCTGGACTTTTTTACCGGCAAAATGCTACAATGTGAATCCTATCACGAGAAAATACGAAAAAATATACATTCTCGTTTTCCTCTTTAAGTAACTAAATTAACTATTATAGTCGATACAATTATTCCTCTTCCAACTTGATTATTCTCAACTTTTTGGTTCTGAACGTGTCGATTCTTCTAAGAAGAGCACTTATCCGGCTTTTTCTTTGGTAAAAGCTCGATAAACCGCATTAAACCGCATATCGCCTATTCGTATCCTGAGGGAGAAAAATGGAAAAAAATACTATCCGCCTGCACAGCTGTCTGAAAGAATATACCTATGATCAGGACAAGGCATGCAGCCCGGAACAAACTGTAGAACGTTTTCAAAAACGCTTAAAGGCCACTGGTCTGGATATCCTCAAAGAGGTAAAACGCATTGACACCGGTCGATTGGACATCCCGGTCTTTTTTAGTGTCTGTGGCAAGGATGCCCTCGCAACCATCGGCACCAAAAAGCAGATGGGCAAGGGATCCACGCCGGAGCAATCCAGGGCCAGCGCCTGTATGGAGCTCGCTGAGCGCTTCAGTTTTTTCTCCTTTCTCAAGAATCGGGAAAATTTTATCATCGGCGATTATCCAACCATGGAGAAAGCCGGGTACCCCATCCTGCCGATCTCTGCCCTGCTCCAGTCTGTCCATGATGATGAGCGGAGCCCGGAAGAGCTGGAACAACTCCTGACCGGCCTCCCTCTGCGCTGGACCTGGGCTAGAAATATCACCAAGGATGAGGACGTACTGGTACCCTTTTCTTGGTTTTACGCCATCAATGAATTCACCGGCCCCTGTGCAGGCAATACCATTGAGGAAGCTGTTCTTCAGGGTATCTCCGAGGTGGTAGAACGCCATGTCTGCGCCGTGGTTGCCCGGAAAAAAATCCGTACGCCGACCATTGACCCAGATTCAGTGACCGATCCCGTGGCCCGGACCCTGGTGGAAAAATTCCGCCATAACGGTATTGCATTACAGCTCAATGATTTTTCTTTAGATACCGGCATTCCAACCGTGGCGGCCTTGGCCTGGGACCCGGCAACCTTTCCTGGAAAAAGTGAACTGGTCTACACCGCTGGCACCACTCCCGGAGCTGATAAGGCGCTGATCCGCGCCCTGACAGAGGTGGCACAGCTGGCTGGTGACTTTGAGTCCGGATCTAACTATGTGGCATCAGGTCTGCCCAAACCGCTCAGCCTAGATGAGGTCGACTACCTGTTCACCCCGGAGCAGACGCTCAGTATTGACCAACTCCCCCTGATCGACTCGGATGATATGCTTCAGGAACTCCACAAATGCCTTGAGGCTCTCCAAAAAATCAACATGGAGGTGCTGATGGTCAACACCATCCATCCTGACCTTCAGATCCCGGCAGCCTATACCATTATCCCCGGAGCCCATTTCCGGGAACGGGCGGCCTCCGGCGATGCCCCCCTGTTTGCTGCCAAGCTGGCTGCGGACCTGCTGGAGCCTGCCGAATTAGAAACGAAACTGGCAGAAATGCAGATGCATCTCCCTGATGCCTATTATCTGGAGTTCTACCGGGGCCGTAATTTCTACGATCAAGGGATTATTGAACCGGCCCGGAACTGCTTTGAGCAAGCGTTGGCCATGCAGCCCAATGAAGAGGATAAACCCTATATTTATTCGTATCTCGGGAGCTGCCTCCGGGATCTGGGACGGTTTGAAGAGGCTGTGCCGGTGCTGGAGCAGGGCTTAGCCTGTGATGAAGAACGCCCTGACCTTCATAACATTCTCGGTGTCTGCCATTTCAAGGCGGACCGCTTTGAGCAGGCTGTCCACCATTTCCTGCGGGCTGTACAATTGAACCCGGTTTCCTCCATTGATTACGCTAATCTGGCCCTGAACCAGCAACGGCTGGGACGCAAGCAGGAGGCAATCACTAATTATCAGATCGCCCTGGGCCAGGA
>JBATKL010000397.1:0-1684 GCA_049669385.1 Candidatus Electrothrix sp.
ACACATACTAATATAAAGCCAAAAAGTTTGTAAGAGAAAAAAGGAAAAAAACTTAGGAAACACCCTAAAAAGACACTGAAAACGAAAGTTTTTTAGTGTCTTTTTTCATAAAAAGTATCAAAATAAGAAATTAAGAAAAATCATATTGTATAATATAGTTTCAGCCATTTTTAGGTAATATGTCAAAACATTTTGTGCATAAAATTTCAAATGAGAATATTTGGTAGCCAAATCAATAGAGGTTTTTCTATCAGTTTTTAGTTTCTGTAAAGGAGTAGAGTTTAAATCTCTCTGAAAATAAAAATACTCTAAATGTTCTTGTAACTGGTAAAAATGAGAATCTAGGTATAGGACTTCAAAATTCAGTATTTTATCAGCATTATGTATTCCTAAGGCTAACAGCTTTTGTTTTGGAGTCCTGTTACTCATCCCTCTTCAACTATGTACACGAGATTTATTCCGATAATCATTATATTTTTGAGCCTGAGACATAAATTTATCCTTGTTAGTCATAATATCCCCAAAAGGGATTAAGAACTCTTCATCGTCAGATCTATGGCTTCTTTCAATAAGGTTCTTTCTGATATCCCAGTTAGGATTATAACAATCAATATCAGAATCAAGTTCTTTTAAAACATCATTCCATTCTTTTTTCTTTCTATCACTATTAGAAAAGAATTCAGCTCATCAATCTGTATGCATATTAATATGTGACTTAATTCAGTGAAATCTTAGATGAGATAGTACTAGTACTAAGAACTGTAATCAGAAAGTTGAGCTTTTTCATCTAGAATAAGCAGTAAATCTAGCTCTACTTCAAGCAAACATAATATTCCGTTCATACAATGGAAGTTCCTTGTTATGCTGTAGATTATCATATATATGTTTTGGTAAAGACTTTGCATCAGCTAACTCCTTTGTGTCATAGTGTCAGTCATCAAAGGCTCATATCTCTTCATAGTTATATAGGCTTCTAGTTTCTCAATTACATGTTCTAACTTTTCTAATTTTAAATCAATTTCTTTTGTATACTCATCTGACCTTTGGTAAGGTTAGTTCTCATAATTCTCCTCTTTGCTTTAAGTTATTCACTAACCTCTTAGGTCAAACTTTTGTTTTTTCATACCAATCCACTATCTGCTTTTCCTCTATTTCATTAGCTTTTTTAGGGTGGGTATATGGTCTTCTAGACTTTGGTAAAAGAAAATTTCAAAGCTTTTCTAATTCTGACAATACTAAGGATTCACCTTTGTTAATCTTATCTTTTAGTTCCTGAGAAGCTTTAGAATTATACAGCTTGATAATATTAGTAACAGTATTTCTTCACATAGAATATTTAGTGGATATATCTTTTACCTTTATTTTATCAACTAAACGATGCTTTATCACTCTAAGCTTGATAGAGATGGTTTCTTTATTTTTTAAATAAGTTTTGTAATTCATAGGACTTTTTGTTATTATATTCATGAGATATGATGGTTAGTTAATAGTAGTATTAACAGATTATCATATCTTTTTTTATATATCCCCAAAATTTTTCGCAAAAATATGAGGCGAAATTCCATTACTTTCTTCGCTTTGCTCATCTCTCCATTACATTTCGCCTCATATTTTTATTCTTTTCTTTCAGAAAGTTATTCATTGGATATTTCCAACGATGCACAAAATGTATTATACTCTCTAC
>JBATKL010000398.1:0-1733 GCA_049669385.1 Candidatus Electrothrix sp.
GGCTACACCAAGGCCGTTCGCATCAAACCGGAAAGTGTACGTCAGGCCTTGATTGTCGAATGAGGCTTTTTTCTTGAAAGCACCTTTAATGTGCCCCGTCGAGTTCCCTCACTTCTTCTCCCACTTCCCCCCCACCTTGACATACTGCCCAGCAGGCGTCTTTTCCATAGCCTTCTTTCCAGCCATTTCTTCTACCGTGCTGAGGGGTGTCTTGTTCTTTTTCGCTATTTTCTGATAATGCGTTTTGCGTTTTGCATTGATCTCTTTGATCAGCTGGCCCGCTTCAGGGGTAGCCTTTACTGCTTCCAGATATCCAGAAGGGGTTTCGCCGACAAGTCCCTGGGTTTTGGCGTCCTGTAGCTCCAAAGCAAAAACCGGCTGACAGAGCAGTAGAGTGAACAGACTGAACATGCCGAAAATACTGAAAAGAAAAAGCGTAATTTTGTTATTCATAATGTTTCTCCTATGCAAAGACACGTAAGCCGTAACGGAGGCTGCTCAAAACAGCCCTTTTTCCTCGTCGAACATACTATCCAGTTCTTTATCTACTTTGACCAAAATTTCGTGCTGTATTTTCACATTGAGGTTGATGGTGATTGGTTCGGTAGGCGGAGCAATCTCCACCTTGGGAGTGCAGCCGAAAATAAACAGCGTAAGGATTCCGAGCAAAAAAGGAATCGGTAGTTTTGCCATGATGGCCTCCATCGGAGAAAGAGATTATGTTAGACAGCGGGTAATTATTAGTATACACCAGCATAGTACCTTACCTATACCGTTGCTGCACCCGTTTATCGATCTTCTCGCTCAGCCCTTTGCTGTACTGTAATCCCTGGAGCAGGGTGAGCAGGTTCTGTTCGATATTGATATTAAAATGGACCGGACGGCTTTTATCCAGTTCCGGGCTGATTCCCTGCAGGCTGACAGCAAGATGCAACTCTCCAGAGGGCGCGTATTGCGCGGTGCTTTTCAGCGAGGTGTAGCGGAAGTCTCTGATGGCCTTTATGGCGTATTCGGAAAGCCCTGCGGCTTTGGCCTCTGGGGCCGTATAGCTGATTTCTCCGCCCGGCGGATCATTATACAGCATACCGTTACCCACGGAAATCTTCTTTCCCCGGATGGTCACCGGGATATCACCGCTGATTTTACCGGTGGCATGCATTTCTTTCACCTTCATCAAGTTGATCAGGGTTGCCAAATCCACTCCTCTGGCCTTGACAGTAAAGTCGCCTTGCTGTTTGTTCAGGTCATAGCGGATTTCCGGGCTGCTGATGCTGCCCTGAAGAAGTTTTGCCTGGAGCTTCCTGAACTGAATTTCCGGTTGAGTACCGGTTTGTACAGAAAGAAGAGCAGTATTGGCGCTGAGATCATGCACGTCAATACTGCTGATGAGTCGCTGAACAGAGATCTTGCCTTCGCTTTGTGAACGCAGCTCGGGCAGGAGAACAAGATCCTGTTTGGTCTTCAGGCCCTCAAAGAGGAATTTCTGGAAATAACCGCTTCCTTTGTTTATTTCTGTCCGCAGGGTGAGGTGAAATTTTTTACCGGGTTTCCACACACCCCTGGATTTGAGGAAAACAGACCCTTTGTCGAGGTTAAAGGGGAATTGCCAATTGCTGAGCAGATCAGCCAGGCTAACCTCCTCTGGATTCAGATCAAGCCGCTTATCCGTGCGGAGTGTAAAGAAACCAGCTGACTTGGAAAGATCGTGTTTCACCTCTGCCTGTATTCTGCCG
>JBATKL010000399.1:0-1738 GCA_049669385.1 Candidatus Electrothrix sp.
CTATTGCCTCAGAACCCGTATAGAAACCATGTTCGATATGCTAAAAAATGTTCTCCATATCTTCCAATGCCATTTCTGGTCGAAAAAAATGCCTAAGGAACGAGAATTAAATAACTACGGAATTTAAAGCCGCCCTGACGGAACAGCGACATAATTCCATTTCGGCAGAAACTCGTCGAATTTAATTTTCATATTTTCTTTAAAATCATCAGCCGTTTTTCGACCTGTCTCAAAGACTTTATCAAGAACGGATGTGAAAACTTTCAGTCCTGCGGATGTCTTCGCTTTGCTCATCACTTCGTTCACAATCTCAATACTTTTAAATATAACGCCTTCGCAGGCTCTCGTTATATGAGGAAAAAGTCGATGCTCAATCGGATTGTACTTTGACGTGTACGGCGGATAATGCGCGATACGAATTTCAACATTCAGTTCGTCCGCCAGCTTCTGTAAATCTTCCTTGAAAATATAGTAACGCGCATTATTACTTCCTCCGCAGTCGCTGAGCAGCAGTATGCCCGTCGCGTTCGGAAAATCGAATTTTCCATGCTCCGTCCACCAATTTCGAATACAGGCACACCCGAACTCGGAGGTGTCATGACTTGTTCCTAATGTGATATAACCGATATTGCGGTATATATCATACAGCCCGTGAGGTACAGCTTTTCCGGTCCCGAGCGACGGAAAATCATGATCATTCACGGTGACAGGCTCTGTAACGAGCAGTTTTCCGGGACGATAAAAATTACCGATCAGCTCTTTTTTTTTACATCCATGCTCATTACAGGATTACCCTGCGTACGGTATTCTTCTTTGAGACGCTCTATATTTTTAAACTGCTCATCTCTGTTCGGAATATTTTTCTTTCCCGCCTCAACCTTGAACGCCTTACGGGAACGAAAATTATGCTTTTTCAATAATTGATCAATCACAGTGACGCTCACGGAAAACCCATGTTCTTTTAATTTTTCGGAAATTTCTCCGCGTTTCAGGTTTGTCCATTTAATTGCCTCGTCCACAGGCGAACCCGCCGTGTGATTTTTCAGCACCGCGAAAAATGCGTCATCAAGATCGACGGCGGTCGAGAGGACAGATTTACGTCCCCCGCCCGGTTTGCGAATTTGTTCCTCTTTTCCAGAAAGAGGCTGTTTTAGCTCCCTGATTCCACGAGAAATTCTGTCGGCATCGCACCGCAACACACAACATATATAAGTTATGCCGCCGTGCCCTAATTTTGCTGCTTCAACCGCAGCGTATCGACGCTGATCTTTCTCGGACAGGCTGCTGTAAAAATTGCGCATCTGCGATTCTATTTCGGAAGGATATGATTTTATTTTCATAACCAGATAAGAATAAACGCAACTATGGATTTGTCAATGGCCTATCACCAAATTCCGCAGTTATTAAATTCTCATTCCTAAGGGGGCGATATTTTATCTCTCCAGCCCTCTAAGTCTTGCTCATAACTCATATTGCAACTTCTCAATAACTGGTTGATATATCGATTCTGTACCATTGGCAAGAATTTTGCTTAATGTAATATTTTTAATAGCGTAACATTATGATTTTATTGGTTAATATGACATACTGGAAAGATGCCTCATGTCGTCACAACTAGCTATAAAAACGACAAGATTCGAAGATTACTCGTTCTAATTTCAAAAACTTGTTGGGATTTTGTTGATTTTCAGGTACGGTTGCTTTTCCTTGTCTTGTTTATTAACTAAGATGGAAGGTG
>JBATKL010000400.1:0-5745 GCA_049669385.1 Candidatus Electrothrix sp.
GGTATACTTGGCGCTTAGGTGATGTTATTCATTCTACGCCGATAACTGTCTCTAGGCCAGCGGAAGCCTATAATTATATATACAGGGACCCGACCTATAATGATTTTGTCAATAAATGGAGTAAACGAAGAAGTGTGGTTTATTTTGGAGCCAATGACGGCATGCTTCATGCAGTAAACACTGGCTTTTATTTTGAAAATGGCGGTCAATTTTGCTGTACTGACGAATTGGACACTGATGGAACCTGTAAGAAGTCTCCGTATAAGGATTCGACCACTGGAGTTTCTGGAATCTGTGATGGTGAACCTGATCTTGGCGAGGAGCTGTGGGCCTATGTTCCGTATAACCTCCAACCTCATTTGAAATGTTTGGCAGATAAACTGTACACCCATAAGTATTTTGTGGATCAGAAACCCCGGACTTTTGACGTCCAGATTTTTGCTGAAGAAGCAGCGTGTAAGAATAATGGTTTGGATGATCCGGGATGTATACATCCCGGAGGTTGGGGAACAATACTGGTTGGCGCCATGCGTTTTGGTGGCTCACCAGTATTGGCGCAATCCCTTAATGATGATACGAATGATAAAAGAGAGTTTATTTCCTCCTATTTCATCCTTGATATCACGAATCCAGAGGCGGATCTGACCGATGCTCTCACTAAACCGCTTCTGCTCGGGGAAATGACCCGAACCACGGAGGACAACAGTGGTACGGATATATATGCTGATTTGAATTATACAACTCCTGTTCCTGCCATGGTGATTATGCGAGACGGATCTGCTAATGCGGTTACATCCAAGTGGTACTTGGTCATGGGGAACGGCCCAACTGAGCAGAGCGGTAAAAATACCGATCAGGCAAAGATTGCGCTTTTCCCCCTTGAACGCCTGAAAGGCGGGATGAATTGGTCAAAGATCGAGGGGAGTGGGCCAGGAACAGCAGGCAGGCCTACTGGGTATACAGGGAATGGAAAAGGGGCTTTTCGTATTTTAAATCAGGAACCGAGTAATGACGTATTCAATGAACTTCCAGGCATATTTTTGGTGCCCAAGGCTATAGGCGTTGATGATCCCACAGATACCCGTGATCAACCTGGATTTATTTCAGATATTATTTCAGTAGATTATAACATTGATATGACAGCGCCGGATAATCTCGGGGCCAGATATCGTACTGATGCGATTTATTTCGGAACTGTTGACGGTGGCGATTTTGCCGAATACCTTGATGATGATGCGCCGGATGAACAGTTTTACTGGAACGGCGGCGGCAGATTATTTCGCCTCGTCACCAAAGTGCTGGAGACAGATACTTTATCAGAAGATTATAATGAGGAAATAGCGTCTGCACCTTCAGAATGGGCTGCCAGATGGCGGACAACGGAACTCGCGGGTAGTGAGGATAGTGCTGGCCCGATTCGTATGCTGCTTGATGTGAAACGACCCATTATAGCTGGTCCTTCCATCGGCTATGATGGAGAAAATTATTGGGTTTATGCCGGAACAGGTCGATTTTGGGATGAAATGGATAAAACAGATGACGGTTGGTGTGTTGACGGAGCGTCTGCCGATACTTGCTGGAATGCTAATGAGTCAAGTGATCCGATGAGCGAAAAAAGAGTACAGTCAGCCATATTCGGTGTGAAGGAGCCGACAGCAGATGCGCGTTCTGTGCCAATAAATGCTTGGGGCTGGGCAGTGCCACAGACTTCTGTTTCCTGTGAGGATAAAATCTTTACTTGGCAAACTCTTGATTGGGATAGGACGAGCCAGGATAATACTGATTTGAAACCAGCAGAGGCCCCGAGCAAGCGGGGGTTGATGAAGACTGATGATATCCTCGTGGGATCGAGTGCTGGAACGCTCGGCTGTTTTCATTGTGTAACAGATGTGGCCACTGGTGCCTATAATTGTAACACTTCTGCAACCTGTTTTCCGAACAGTGTTGATAACTTGATAGATGATTTGATCAAAGACGGAGCAGATTACAGCTTTGATCGATTGAAAAAGTACATAGCCGGAGTCGGGTGCGAGAAGGTTGATACAGACTACGATAAAGTGATTTCTGAAGCTTTGTATAACAAGCTCGTTCCGTTAAAGGTTGCTGACGGCGATACGATTGCAACTGGTATTGATGGCTGGTATCATGAATTTCATGATCCAAGAGAGCGAAACCTGGGCGCAGCAGCTCTGCTCGGAGGGCTCCTGACCTTCACAACCTATCAGCCCTTTAACGATAAATGCAAGGCTGAGGGCCAGAGTTTTCTTTATGGATTGCACTATCAGACCGGTACTGCACCGACGGAATCTGTTTTTGGCACCTTTGATGAGTCGGATGGGTCAATTAAACCGGATAACAGTGGTAGCCGGATTAACCCGAAACTTAGCCTGGGGCGTGGGCTGTCGACAACTCCGAGTATGCATGTGGGATCTTCCGATGATCATGCAGCTAAAGCGTTTATTCAGACCAGTACTGGTGAGATCATAGAGGTGACCCAGGAGAAGCTTCCGTATGAAAATACAAAGAGCGGCCGAATGGACTGGAGTGATCGATGTGAATAACACCTATCCTTCCCCATCAGAGAGAGACAAAAAATATGAAAGGCAGTACGTTCATATAAATCTTTCTTCTGGTGAGTAAAGACGGGATAGTGATTTGATCGACGTTGTTGGCTAGTAATAGGGCGTTTTTTCAAGCTGATTGGAAAAACGCCTTTTTTATGGACAACTCGGCACAGTGGCTTGCTTTCCTTTGTTTGTTTTTTTGTATCAAACAAATTGAACAGATTGTTTACCCAAATAAAAGAGTATTTTTTCCTTGACTTCTATGTCTTCCAGCCTATATTTACCATTCTTTATATGTATTCTCAGACAGCCCAAGCGCCGGTGAAAATCGGTTGCAGGCAATGTCGGTGTTGAAAATCCGACAATAAATTGTAATACCATAACATTTAACTCAAAGAGGAAGAAATTATGTCTCAATTGGTAGCCCCTCACGGCGGAAAAGGTCTTGTTTGTGCTCTGCTGCATGGCAGCGAGCTGGTCGCTGAGCAGGAAAAAGCGGCAGGTTTGAAAAAAGTGCAGGTAAGTGCTCGTGCCAAAGGCGACCTGATCATGATGGGTATCGGTGGTTTTTCTCCGCTGGATGGCTTCATGAACAAGGCTGATTGGAAAGGCGTTTGTGACAATTTCCAAATGGCTGACGGCACCTTCTGGCCTGTACCCATCACCTTGGATATCACCAAAGAAGATGCAGATGCCATTGCAATGGGTGAAGAGATCGCTCTTGAAGCAGACGGCGTGATCATGGCCACCATGAAGGTCACCGAGAAGTTCGAGATGACCGAGGCTGATAAAAAATGGGAATGTGAGAAAGTCTTCATGGGCGAAGGCGAAGAGTCTGTGGACGGAAATTTCTGGAAGATTGCACCGGAAGATCACCCTGGTGTTATCATGGTTATGAACCAGAAAGATATAAACATTGCCGGTCCGGTTAAGGTTCTTTCTCAGGGAACGTATCCTCAGGAGTATCCCGGAGTGTATCTGACCCCGGCTGAGACCCGCGCTATGTTTGAAGAGCGTGGCTGGTCCAAGGTTGCTGCTCTTCAGCTGCGTAACCCCATGCATCGTTCTCATGAGTTCCTGGCCAAGATTGCTATTGAAGTGTGTGACGGTGTTTTGATTCACTCGCTGATCGGTAACCTGAAGGCTGGTGATATTCCTGCTGAGACCCGCGTAAAGGCTATTGAGATTCTGATCGACAACTACTTTGTAAAAGATAACGTCATCAACGGCGGTTACCCGCTGGATATGCGTTATGCCGGTCCCCGTGAAGGCCTGCTGCATGCCACCTTCCGTCAGAATTACGGTATCACCGATATGCTGATCGGTCGTGATCATGCCGGTGTAGGTGATTTCTACGGTCTGTTCGAGGCGCAGGAAATTTTTGATCGCATTCCTAAAACCGGTGACACGAGCAAAGATCTGCTCTGTCGGCCAATGAAGATCGACTGGACCTTCTATTGCCACAAGTGTGACGGTATGGCTTCTCTGCGTACTTGCAACCATACCAAGGATGATCGTGTTATCTTGTCCGGTACCAAACTGCGTAAGGCTCTTTCTGAAGGTGCTGAGGTCGTGGATCACTTTGGTCGTGACGAGGTTCTGGATCACCTCAAGAAGTACTATGCTGGTTTGACCGAGAAGGTTGAGGTCAAGATGCAGGGTGCTGCTTCTGGCGAATCCATGTAATTTTTGGATGTTTTTGTGTAGGGGCAGACCTAGGTGTCTGCCCGGCATACAGGGCGAACACGCAGGTTCGCGCCTTACAGGAGTCTTCTGTAAGGACGAATCTTGTACTGTTCGCCTTTTTTACGGCAAGGCCTGATAATTCTCCGCCAGCTCATAGAGCTTGTCAAGATACTGCTCCCTCTGAGTGAGTCGGTTGTTCGCCTCCATTTCCTGAATCAACCACGGTAGCTGCTCTCTGATATCAAGTCCGTAACGGTTCAGCTGCTTCTTGTTCGCCTGATCAAGGGTGAGAACAGCATAATAGTTAACCAGTAGTCGTGTTCCTGAATCTCGACGAAAGAGATAAGAACGTCCCCCCAAGGTGTTGAGAAAAAATCCTGCATACTCGTAGGCCGCTGTAAACGGTATTTCCAGCCTCTTATTGCCGCTGACGCATTGCTCTTTTCCTATGCTGAGTCGGTATATCTCAGCCGCGATATTTTCAAAATCTGCTGTTTCCTGTTGAAGCACCTTCCGTAAAAGACGCATATTATCCTTTCCCAGAATACGAAAGAAGTGGGCCGTGTTCATGAGGACTGTATACAGTTCATCGGTTTCATGGATCACGACTGGGGGATTGTTGACGAGCTGGGTTGCCAAGGCGTTGAAATGTTCTTGAAGAGGTTGAGTACTGCTTTCCTCCGTGCTGTATTCTTTTTTCTCAAGCCTGTTGACGAAATTGGTGAGAATCGGGGATACTTCTTGACAGCTCGGCCCCGAAATCCCCCCCTCCTTCTGCTGTTGCTCTTCTTTTTCCGGTAAAAAAGAATTCTCTGTTGCCGCATTATTCGACATTGCTCCTTCGTCGATATCTTCGGACGATTGGAGGCTTGAAAGAGCGGGGGGCACAGTGGGCTCTCCTGCTGTTGTTGTTGAATTTTCAGCGTTTTCAGTTTCGGAAATCTGCTCTTGTTTTTCCTCCGTAGTATTCTGTTGGGGGTCCTCAGGGAGGAAATCTACAGAATATGGGGTTGACGCCCCTTTCTGCGTGTCATTCACCGGATTGGTTGGTTGTGCTGCCAGAGAGGCGTCAGAGTCGGATGCAAAGTCGGATGCAAAGTCGGATTCGGTACTCACTTGTTCTTGGATTGCTCCCGATGTAGAAGGGGAGATCTGGCTGACCACTTTTTTTTGAGGGGGTTCAGAAGTGAGCATAAACCATGCTCCTGCTGTTGCTGCTGTCAGTGTTATAGAGCCGATCGCAATAGATCGAACGGTTGTTTTTTTCATACGTTCCTTCCTTTTGAGTTTCTTTTGTTCGTTTGTTCGTTTGATGCGTGATAAAGTTTCCTGATGTTCTTATTTTTTGCACGTCCTTGAGCAAAGGGGAGCATCTTTTTTGAGATTATGAAGGTAGCTTCATTTGGTCAGAATGCAAGGAGAATGATGGAGGAGGTTTTAAGGAACAGGCTCCGTCGTTATGGGAAAGATTTTTCGCTCAATGAGGATACTAACC
>JBATKL010000401.1:0-8420 GCA_049669385.1 Candidatus Electrothrix sp.
GCATCGGCGTGGGCCAGTGGCTCACCTAGGACGGCATCAAAAAGCCCGTCCTCACGGGGCAGGAGGGGGAGATACATGTAACTGAGCGTTTCACCGATATAGGCACGGTGGTACAGAGATTCGTCCCCCTTTTGAGATAAGGATTGAATCCGAGCTGCTTTTTCCAAGACCTTTTGAATATTCACTGTCAGGGGGAGAAAGCGGCCTTTTGTTTCGTTATGGATTCGAACCAGTTTCATCGCCTGGGGGCGAAGCCCGAGGGACGGAGGAAGGCCGGGCTGAGGACAACCGTCCTGAGTGGTGTCGAGCACCTTATAGGAAATACCAGACGCATGCACCGTAAAGATATTTCCTTTAAAACGGAGATAGGGGGCGTACAAAATCCGGTCTTGTTTTTCCGGTTTCACCTTGTTGGGCAGGGCGTACCGGAATGCCCCGGAAATTTGCAGGAAGCTTTTTACTCCGCAGTAAGGACAGGCCAGTAGACGATCCTCAACCGACAAGGTGACAGAACCGCCGCATTGGGGACAGGGCTGTTCAACTTGAATATTCATAGAGTGCGGGAAGATTTTGAAATTGTGAGGTGATGTTGTTGTTTCTCATAGGGCTATCGTCCCCGCTTGTTTTTTATTAAGATGCCTAGAGATATCTAGAAATAACGGCGAACATCTCTTTTTCATTAAATGGTTTACCGATATGCGCATTCATGCCAGCCTCTTTGCTTTTTTCCTGATCTGTGGACAGGACATTGGCAGTGAGAGCAATGATAGGCAAATCTTTATATTGCGGAATTTTACGAATTTCTTGGCAGGCGGTGTAACCATCCATGATTGGCATCTGGATATCCATCAGCACGCAGTCAAAACAGCTGGAGGTCTGTAATATTTCTAGGGCCTCAGCGCCGTTGTTCGCCACTGTGACCAGAATACCTTGGCGAGCAAGAAGGAGCTTGGCCAGTTCCTGGTTTAGCTCATTATCTTCTACAAGCAGTACCTTAGTTCCCTTCAGATTGAGGAGTTCAGCCTGGGTATTTTTATCGTTGTTTTTCCTCTGTGTATCCTTTGAGTCCTTTGCCTGTTGTTCTTCCGGGCAGGCGACAAAGGGCAGGGTGAAATAAAAACGGGAGCCTTGACCAGTAGCGCTTTCAAGCCAGATCGTACCGCCCATCATTTCTACCAGCTTTTTACTGATTGAGAGACCAAGACCGGTTCCTCCAAATTTTCGGGTGGTGGAGGAATCTGCCTGACTGAATGATTTAAACAGTTTGTTTTGTTGTTGGCTGTTCATGCCGATGCCGGTATCTGCCACGCAAAATTCAAGCAGGACGATCTCGTCTCGGTCGCGCAGTCGCTCAACGCTTATTGTAACATTGCCCCGGCTGGTGAACTTTATTGCATTATTACCAAGGTTGATCAGTATCTGTCCCAGTCGCAACGGATCGCCTTTGAGTCGCGCAGGTACTTCGGGTGCAATATCAAGGCTCAAGTTAAGTCCTTTTTCTGCGGCCTTTAATTCGATGATATTCATAAAATTTTCAAAGACTTTTTCCAAACGGAAAGTAACTGTCTCGATTTCGAGTTTCCCAGCCTCTATTTTAGAAAAATCAAGGATATCATTGATGATACCAAGAAGGGATTCAGCTGAGGTATAGACCTTTTCTATATAGTTCTTTTGCTCTGCATTAAGGTCTGTTTCCAGGGCCAGGCTGGACATACCGAGAATTGCGTTCATCGGAGTACGAATTTCATGGCTCATATTGGCAAGAAACTCCGACTTTGCCTGATTGGCGGCTTCAGCGCGTTGCTGAGCTTCTGCCAGTTTCTCGGTAATATATTCGTATTCGGTAATATCTTCCAGGATTCCGTTGATGGCCAACAGTCTGCCAGCTTTATCACGAACCGGATGGGAAGAGAGTCTGATGGTGCGCAAATCGCCGCTAGGGTGGTGAAACTGCATATCGTGCTGGATAAAGTCGGCCTTGCCCTCTTTGATTCTTGAGAGGTGAAAACGCCGTTGTTCCAAGGAGTCGGGGAGCCAGTCGATGAATTTACTCCAGGCAACGCCTCCCCCCTTGCCCTTGCGTTCTTCCTCCGAGCAGCCAAAGACTGAACAGATGCTGTCGCTTGCATAGGTCCATACTTCCGTATTAGGGTCCTGGCTGAAGACAACGAATTTGTCGCCGATGTTTTCGACGAGTCTTCGATATTTCTCCTGGTTTTCCTGTAAAAGCATTTCTTTTTTCTTCTGATCGGTAATGTCATGTACTACCTGGAGAATCGCAGGACCGGTATCATTTCCTGTGAATTTTGTCGAAGTGATTTCAAAAATTCGTTCTGTACCCGAGGAAGGGAGGAAACAGACTGATTTTTCCTGTTCAATAGCATCTTTTACATGTACGCAGTCCCAGGGGCTCTGCTGGTCATCTGTCAAGAAGCCGCAATCCTTACCCGTCATATTGCCGAACCAGTCAATCATTACCTGATTCATGTAGCGAACCTTTTGAGTCGAATCAATGATGACCAGCCCTTCACCCACCCGGGAGAGAGCGCTGATGATGGCTGCGGATCGGGACTGAGTAATTTCGAGATCATTGTTGATCTTTTGTAGATCCGTGAGCTTTTCATTGAGCAGAGCAGTGCGCTCGCGAACCTCCTGCTCAAGAGCCGCATTGGCCGCCAGCAGTTTTTGTTCAGTGTGGGCCAGTTTGCAAGAGGCGTAGCAGATGGACAGAAAGAGAAGAAAGGTAAAGAATGCAATTTGTATACGGATAGTGAAAGTGATATCAGAAAGTTCCTGCCTGCTGATATGGGAGACCACTTTCCAGAGATAGTTATCCGGTGTGTGATGTACGAGATGTATCCCTCCGGGGCCTCCTGTCTGGATGCCGTCCAAGGGATGTACGGTACTCCATATCCATAAGCCGTCATCATTCAACAAGGTACCCTTTTCTGCGCGTTCGATCTCTTGCCAAGCTTTCGGGAAACGACTTTCTAATTTCGTATTCTTCAGCTTGAACATGAAGCCCCATTCATCGGCAGCGTTTGGGCAGACCAGCCAATACCCCTCCCTGTTCAGAACAGACACACGGTCTCTGATGGTAAAGATGGTGGCGAGGAAATTGTCCAGCATGTTTCTCGCAGCATAATTAATGATCAGGATACCGCGTTGTTTGCCAGCGCGATCGGAAAGAGGGGTGGCTATACGAATTGTTGGTTTAAAGGGATATTCAACTTGTCCGCGTTCAATATTGAGATCAAGAGGTGAAATGAAAATTTCTCCTGGAGATAATTTCAACGTTTCAGTGAGATAATAACGCCCGTGTTTATTCTGCAAGAGATCTGATGGCGCGGTTTTGGGTCCGTCAGGCGCGTACTCGACGCGTACTCGTTCCATCCCTGTTGCGTCGATCCAGCGAATCTGGTCGTAGTATCCTTTTATTTGAGAAAAATCGGTAAAGTTTTGAGCAAGCTGTTCCAGATTTTCCTGATCAGGATGCGTTATCTGGTCAATCAGGCTGTTTTGGCTGGCAAGATAGAGAAGATCCCGCGCGATTTTTTTTAGATTATAGGAGAGTGTGCCCCCCCCTTGTCCTACATAAAAGGTGTCTTGGTTGACGAGTCGGTTTATTTTATTTGTTTCAGCAAGATCACTGTAAAAAAAAGCCCCTGTAAGCAAGAGGATGGTGAGCGGAACAATACGTTTGAGGAGGAGGGCGTTTTGTTTTTTTTGAGTTGTTTTTTGGTGTCTTTTCTGCATTACGATTTTTTAAGAAGCACTTGCACGGAAGATGTGCCCTGTGATTGGTATTCTTTCCGATTTTTCAAATAATTGACGAAATAAGACAAATGAGTATGTCATGCTTTAGTCTTTCTCGTCAATAGAATTTTTCTGTTTATAACGGATTCGCAAGTTGCTCAGCTGCACGTCATCGTCTTGTTTTTCGTTCAGACGTTCTGCCGAGCGTCTCGGAGTGGTCGGGGGCCAGCTTGAAAAGACGGGAAGAGGGAAGAGCAGGATAGGCTCAGTTGAAGACGGCGGAAACAATACTGTCTTTACAGGCGCATTGTAAAGACAGTATTGTTTGGACCGGTCTATCTAGCACGTCGTGCAGATGATTGAGCAACCAGTTCTTCTCGATATAGCTCAATAAAGGCATCAATATCCTGCTGCCAATCTTGCATCAGATTGATCTTATGCTCTTTCAAAAAGCTGTTTTCCAAGATGGAATTGGCCGGGCGGTGGGCCGGGGTGGGATATTCCGTTGTGGTACAGGGCTCAAGAGAAAATGCAACCCCCAGAGACTCAAGAAAATATTTTGCGCCTGCATACCAGGTGCTGGAGTTTTCTGCAGTGGCATGGGCAATACCGGTGAGTTCAGAAGACAACAGCTGTTTGATCTGGCAAGCCAGGGTCATGGTCCAGGTTAACGAACCATACTGATCATCAACGACCCGGATGGTTCGTTCGGGATCAGCCATTGCAAGACGTAGCATGGTTTTGAGAAAATTATTTCCTCCCATCCCGTAAAGCCAGGATGTGCGCAGGATAAGAAAATTATTCATCCGGTCTGCAATTGCCTGCTCACCAGCCAGCTTACTCTTTCCATAGACAGACAGCGGGCCAACAGAATCATTCTCCGTATACGGTTCCGGAACAGGTTTCTTACCGGAAAAGACATAATCGGTTGAGATATGGATGAGCCGAGCGCCATTTGCTGCACAGGCTTCAGCCAAATTGGCCGCCCCATCGGCATTGACAGCCCAACAAGCCTCCTGTTCGCTTTCACACATATCCACCGCAGTATAGGCAGCGCAGTTAACCACCACATTCGGTCGTAGAGTTTGGATCTCTTGCTGCACCTGTTCAGGCTGGGTAATATCGAGTTGCCCTGAGCTGCGGCCATGCACTGCATGCTCTTCTCCCATGACCTTGAGAATGACCTTAAGACAATCCTGCCCTAGTTGACCGCCTGCACCTGTTATAAGAATATTCATTACCCTACCAACCCATCCTTCAGCTGTGCATTCTCCATCTTTGCATCTCCCAGCATCGCCATTAAATATTGACCGTATTGATTTTTCATCATTGATGCAGCAAGCTGAGCAACCTGCTCCGCTGTGATGTACCCCTGACGATAGGCAATTTCTTCAACGCAGGCTATTTTAAGCCCTTGGCGTTCCTGTACTGCCTGCACATAACTTGATGCCTGCTGTAAAGATTCATGAGTCCCTGTGTCCAGCCAGCAGAAGCCCCGTCCCAATAACTCCACACGCAGTTTGCCCTGCTGAAGATAGCTGGTATTGATATCTGTAATTTCAAGCTCACCGCGAGGAGAGGGTTGTATTGAGGCCGCAATAT
Organism: Candidatus Electrothrix sp.; assembly: GCA_049669385.1. Taxonomy (GTDB): domain Bacteria; phylum Desulfobacterota; class Desulfobulbia; order Desulfobulbales; family Desulfobulbaceae; genus Electrothrix. The sequence continues at coordinate 5,359 of JBATKL010000401.1, forward strand.
CTATCACTGAATTATCATAAAAATACAAGCCAGGTACGGCATAGCGTGATTTGGGCTTTGCAGGTTTTTCCTCAATCCCTATAACTCTCCTTTCCCCATCAAATTCGACAACGCCGTATCGTTCTGGATCCTTAACTAAATATCCGAAAACAACTCCTCCGTCTGTGAGTTTACTGCATCGCTGGACGATCCCGGCAAAACCAGGGCCAAAGAAGATATTATCCCCCAGCACAAGGGCCACCGACTCATTGCCGATAAACTCCTTGCCAATCAAAAATGCCTGTGCCAAACCTTCTGGACGGGGCTGTTCAGCATAGGAAATGTTCAGGCCTAGCTGTCCTCCATCGCCGAAGAGTTCAATAAACCTGGGTAAATCACTTGGTGTAGAAATAATCAGGATATCCCGGATTCCGGCCAGCATAAGCACGGAAAGCGGGTAATAGATCATAGGTTTGTCGTAAACCGGGATCAGCTGTTTGCTCATTACCTTGGTCAACGGATACAGGCGCGTTCCAGAACCGCCTGCCAGAATAATACCTTTCATATATCTCTCCGAAGCCTCCTGAAAAACACTTGCTGCTTGCCTCAGGGGCTGATTCTATGATATGAATTAACTCATTACCTTTCTTGTTGCTCAAATATTAGGCTTCAGTATAACGTATTTATTTTTGTTGTTCAAAATTTGTTTGGCAAAAGATTTCCATTCCACCAGATACTAGAGGTTAGTTATGTCGGAACCGCTCAAATGTTTTACAGCCTATGACGTCCGGGGACGTGTGCCGGAGGAGCTGAATAAAGATATTGCCGCCCGTATTGGGCTGGCCTTCTGCCGACAGATTGATGCGGGTAAGGTCGTTATAGGATATGATATTCGTCTATCCAGTCCAGGAATCAATGAGAACCTCTGTCAGGTACTCACCAGAGCGGGGATTGATGTTGTCGATATAGGACTCTGCTGCACAGAAGAGATCTACTTTGCCGCCTTTCAAGGAGAGGGCGACGGGGTGGACGGTGGCATTATGGTGACGGCCAGTCATAATCCGTCTGACTACAACGGAATGAAATTTGTTTCGCGAGGTGCCCGGCCCATGTCTTCGGATTCCGGTCTGCTTGAAGTGGCAGAAAATGCCGCCTCCGAGGCCTGGTACAACAGCACCTTACCTGAACAGCCGAATCATATCGGACGGCACAGTAAAATGCCGAATAAATATCAATATATTTCACACCTGCTTTCCGCCGTTGATAAAGACGACAAAGATGCCTTACAACCGCTGAAAATTGTTGTCAACGCAGGCAATGGCTGCGCCGGACCGGTCATTGATCTTTTGGAACAACATCTCCCTATCACCTTTATCAAGCTTAACCACGAACCAGACGGCAGTTTCCCTAAGGGCGTACCCAACCCTCTGCTCCCCGAAAATCGGGAAGAAACAGCGCTGGCCGTGCGCGAACATGGAGCAGACCTCGGCCTTGCCTGGGACGGAGACGCTGATCGCTGCTTCTTTTTTGATGAAAACGGACGTTTTATCGAGGGATATTATATTGTCGGTTTACTGGCTGCGGCAATGCTCAAACGCCATCCCGGAGCGACAATTCTTCATGATCCCAGGCTGACCTGGAATACGCAGGAAATTGTCCAGGCCGCAGGCGGTAAGGCCGTTATGACCAAAACCGGCCACGCCTTTATTAAGGAGGCCATGCGGCAGGAACAGGCAGTCTATGGAGGCGAGATGTCAGCCCATCATTATTTTCAGGACTTTGGGTATTGTGACTCCGGCATGCTGCCTTGGCTGCTGGTCGTCCAGTTGATCTGTCAACAGAAAACCACCCTGTCCGCCTTGGTTGACGAACGAATGCAGGCCTATCCGGTCAGCGGTGAGATCAACTCCACAGTGGCGGCCCCGGATGAGGTTATCCGACAGATTGAAGAAAAGTATAGCGACGGTGAGAAAGATTATACCGATGGGCTCTCTGTTTCCTATCCTGCATTTCGTTTCAATCTCCGCAAATCCAATACGGAACCGGTTCTGCGTCTTAATGTGGAAACCCGTGCCGACACAACGCTTTTGCAGGAAAAAACAGAGGAACTCCTGGCTTTGATCAGGGCGTAGTTTAAAAAAACGACATACTGTAGGGGCAGGCCCCTGTGCCTGCCCTGAAATATTCAAATATTGCGCTTTCCGGCAGGGGCACGGCACGCCGTGTCCCTACAAAACTCGCCAACATCTTATAATTTCATAATATAAATTTCATAACACCATGCACATCCAACCCGTTATCCTTGCCGGAGGCACCGGTACCCGCCTCTGGCCTCTTTCCCGTGAGCTGTACCCAAAACAGTTACTCAGTCTGATCGGAGAATATTCGCTCCTGCAAACGACCCTCATTCGGGTAAGCCTGATTCCGGATGCTCTGCCGCCTCTTATTGTGGTGGGTGAAGAACACCGTTTTCTGACTCGAACCCAGGTCGAAGAACTGAATTTGTTTCCAGAGTATCAGCTCCTCCTTGAACCCTTAGGCAAAGACACGGCCCCGGCAGTCTGCGGTGCTGCCCTGTTTGCACAAAAACAGAGCGAAAAAGACATTCTTTTGCTCGTTTTGCCCGCAGACCATCTCATTGCTCGGCCGGATGATTTTATCACGGCTGTGGAGCGGGCAAAAAAACTTGCCAAGCAAGGCAAGCTGGCCACCTTCGGTATTGTGCCGGATCGTCCCGAGACCGGATACGGCTATATCCGCAGAGGAGAAAAGCATGCGGTACAATCCTTTGTGGAAAAGCCGGATCTGGCAACAGCAAAACAGTACATTGCCGACAGCAACTACTTCTGGAACAGTGGTATGTTTGCCTTCCCGGTACATTTGCTCCTTGCTGAACTGGAAGAGCATACCCCTGATATTGTAACCTGCATGAAAAAGGCGGTTAAAAAAGGGTCTCCTGACGGTGTGTTCTTTCGTTTTGATCCAAAGGCCATGGAGCAAAGTCCGGCTGATTCTATTGATTATGCCCTGATGGAAAAAACAAGCCAGGCCGTTGTGGTTGAGGCTGATTTCGGGTGGAATGA
>JBATKL010000402.1:0-7938 GCA_049669385.1 Candidatus Electrothrix sp.
CACCTTCCATCTTAGTTAATAAACAAGACAAGGAAAAGCAACCGTACCTGAAAATCAACAAAATCCCAACAAGTTTTTGAAATTAGAACGAGTAATCTTCGAATCTTGTCGTTTTTATAGCTAGTTGCGACGACATGAGGCATCTTCCCAGTATGTCATATTAACTAATAAAATCATAATGTTACGTTATTAAAATATATCAACAAGTTAAGTGCTTGCGCAGAATAACAACGTATAATATTGCCCGTAAAATATGACATGTAACTTGCCGAAATCGTTCAATGCCACCAGTTATTGAGAAGTTGCAATATGAGTTATGAGCAAGACATGGAGAGCTGGAGGTCTGGAGAGATAAAATATCGCCCCCCTACAATCAAAGTTTTTCAGCATGAGAGAGTTGAACAAAAAAAGCCCGGCTCTTTTTCAAAAGACCGGGCTTTTTTGTGTTCAACGCCTTTCGGCATCAGAGATTTCTATATTCCATTATTCACCATCTACATTTACTCAAAACGTAATCATCATCGCCTTTCGACATCAAAGATGAGCATTCAATCCGCTTGTACAAAAAGCTCACTATGTAGGAATACAGCAGGACAAATCAAGCTGGACCGTTACCATTAAATAAAATTTTACCACAACGCCCCCTGATCAGGCAAGAAATAAAAAACGGAACATACTCTTTTCCTCTCAAGCTTTTTTGAGTATCCACAACCGTGATAAAACCAAAAAGTCAACAAACCGTCTTCTTTAAAACCCTGAAAGTTACGTTACATTCAATAGGCGATCGGCACCCAAGCCCGTTCTGGAATCTCTGTACTTGCCCGTCGATGCGGAGCAAACAGGGCAGAACAGGTGTGCTCCGTGTTTATCCGGTCAATAGTGATGGTCAATCGGGTGACACCCTCACGCACGCCAGCTTCATTCTTTTCATCAATACGTTCATACCAGCGAGCCAGTTCCGGTTGATCCACCGCTTCCAACCGATCGGGCAAAAAACTATTATCTCCGATAAAGGGTAGACCGTACCTACGTTTGGTCTTCTCGCCAGCCAACCCCGCGACGACCTTCTCTTCAAGGGTCGTATCACCCCGAATGGCAATATAGGCATGGATATCTGTCAAAAAAGTGCGGCGAACCGGACTGATATTATACGGAGTCCCTTTAGCCACAGTCTTACGTTCTTTACCAGCAGCACCGACTGGATAATTATGCAGCTGCTGCAACACACTCTGTTGCCGGGGCAACTCTCCTCTGACTCCCAAGGCGATGTCAACAGCGGGCAGCTCTTTGAGCCGTATCAAGGTTGCCACAGATCTACCATCATCAGGAGAACGCATATCAATACCTGCGATATTCAACACGAGGCCATAGGCCGCAGATGGAGTGATAAAAGAGGCCGTAGGCCGGAAGTTCCCAGCAGCAAAAGTTCTAAATACCCCGAACGGGGCATCAAGACGCAGAATCAACATGCTTACTCTCAAAAGACATCGTGTCACCCACAACCGCGAGCAAATTCTGCGTGTTGCGTTCCAAATGTGCTCCTTTTTTCTCCAGCGCCTTAAGCAGCTGCGCATCCATATCTTTGACTAATTTGCCGCCCAGCCAGAACTCTTCACCTGGATAGTCCCCCAGCATAATGCCCTCTACCACTTCATGAAATTCATGCTTTCCCTGTTCATCTACGGAAAAACCATAGGTGTCGTAACCAGCCACCAGCTTAGATGTCAGGCGGACAACCAAGCTGGCCGGTGCCATTTCAAAATAACTACGGGCATGATTACCGGCCACACCGTTCAACTGTCCAACTGCTTCAAGCAGTTTTCGAGTCCACTCCTGTTGAAGTTGGCCGGCACATTCACTCAAATTCAGGGCAAAGGGATATTGAAACGCTGTATAGGCAACCTCCCGAAGAAGAAGCTGCGAATTTTCGGTATTTTTACAACTTTTTAGATCTTTAGGCGTTAGATCCTGTGGCGACTGGGTAAACACCGAATTATGGTGGAAAGGCTCCAGGGCCACCGCCATGTTCATACGCAGAACAGAATCCCGTTTATAGATGAAGTCCTTTGGATCTCTCCCTTTTTCCTTCAACTCTTTGGTGATTTTCTTCCGGTCGGCTGCACTGGCGGCTACCAACCAGCCCATGAAAAAATCATCAACAAATCTATCCGCATCAGGATAATCCTTAAATTTGACCGCAAGCTGTTCTTCGTCATGAAGACGCTCCCGATTGCAGAGTAGACCCATAACGGCAAAGGTCTCTCGCAAGGCGTTGCGCATGGCCTCTGGAGAAATGATCGGATAGTCGAACCTGCCCCTGGATATTTTCTGCACAACAGCCCGATTTTCTACGGATTCACCACGATAGTTAGCAGACGGGGCCTCATAGGTCAACACAGTGCAAAATAAATTCATACTTCTTTTCCTTTGTCGTCTTTTTTGTTTCCAGGCAGATACGAGCAGGCAGAAACAGCAAGCATGGACAGTGTCTTCACCTTGTCCCATTCATTATTCAAGGCCTGAGAAATCAGCAGAAAATCATCGTTCGATAAACACTGGGGCACTGAGCAGAGAGTTCCGGTAAAGTACTCAACAAAAGCTTGCCCTTGCCTCCCTCGCATGGCCAAAAAAATATCCATACAGACATTTTTCACAGCTTCACGATAGGTTGTCGGATAATAAATCCTTCCGCTCTCATCTTTTTGAAATCCCTTAAAGGCCATTCTTGATTTTCTCTCGGCCTTCCGCCGAATATATTGACTGACCAGGCTACGTATTCTCAAGGCAAGCAGGTCTTCCTTGTTTCCTTCTCCTTTCACACCCTCCTCCATATCTGCATCTATATACTGGTATATAAAAAAGAACTTCCTTTTAAGATCCCGAAAAAATCCGTAAATCTTCTTTGGGGATTCTGGACATTGAATAAAAAATTCCTTTGGATAAGTGGCAAACAAAGCATACATGCCGTGATACCATGCCAGGCGTATAAAAAGGTTTTCAATAAGCTGCTTCTTGAACAGAGGATTGAAATAACCGGACACGACCTTACTGTAAGTATTAACTAATGATCTCGTTGGGACAACAGTGCTATCATTAATTATATCAGGACTGCCCTTGCCATATTTAAGATGGATAATATGCAGAGAAGACACCATATCCAATATCGGAAAGGAGTCAATACCTTCATACTGCCTGCTTGCAAAAAGAAGGGCTGCCTCTTTTGCCGTTGATATCACGGCCTGTGCAGGCCATGGTGCTTTCCCCGGAGCAGCATCATTCAATGACTGCGGATACAACTCAAAAATCTCCTGCACAAAATCGTCAAGGCAGGAAACTTCAGGGATCACCATAACATATGCATAGTAACTAAAAAGATAATCCTGAACTCGCCTATTTTTCGGAGTTGTCATTTTTTGCGTAACATAGGGTAGAGAGACAACAGGCCAAAACGTCAACAAAAGAGCTTCCTTTGGCGATGCGGCATACTTTACCCTTTCCGCATTGACCGACTCGATACCTATCATGTCTGTACCGTTAATCTCCACCCTCTTATGGGTTGTCAAATGCTCCCACATTTTTTCCCAATCCCATTGCGAAGGAGGTTTTTCCGGTGTACTACGATCTCGAAAGGCTCTCATTTGGGCCGGAGCACCTGCCCGTAACACTCGCGTAATGATGTCCCGCCATAAAGAGGACCAAAGGGGAGGCACCTTCATTGATTCCAGAAATTCCGCCCTTGGAACAATTTTTCCTTCCTTGTTCCTTTGAGATGCAAAAAAATCATCATAAAGCCTCTGGAGGCTCTCACCGGTTAAAGAAATTGTCACTCCAGTTGGCCCGAGATCACGAATCTCAGGAAGCGGCTCAAGCCCACGCTTTTGCATGGATTTGATCATCACCAATAACCCAGCCAGACCAGCCTTGTGCTGGGCTGAGGGCAAATCGAAAAGGCTATAATGCAGGGTCAGGGCGCTGCCTTTTGTCTTTTCAGTACTCATCTCTTCAGGCCCGCTGACTGGCTAAAAAAAACGTATTGTTTGTCATGAAAAATAATATTCGGCTCATTCTCGCCATTATACGGCAGACTTTTTCCCGGTCCATAAAAATACACCTTCCTGACAATATTTTTTTCAACGACCTTTTTAAAAATTTATTTCGATAATTTAACAGTACAGGGATTTTCTCTTCAGCATTGATATCATTAGCTTTTTACATGATTGATAATTAAGAGCATTACTTGAACCGATCATTGATCGGTGCTGCGACAGTGCCGAAAACACATATGAATTATGACGCTGCCGAGGTGTACTTTTTTAAAATAAACGCATCAAGTTCAGCCAGTCCAGGGATAAAAAAAGCCGCACCCCATTCTTCCGCGACCTCCAACACCTTTCTCCTGCAGAACAAGAGATTCTTCGGCGCTCAACTCCGAAACCAACAAAGAATACCCAACAATCTTCTTGCCATGAATTGAAAACGTCCTCCGTTTCCCGACAAACACCCTCCCATGACAGCCTTGCTCGTCCAACTGACGCCGAATTTCTTTCTCAAAGCGTTTTCGTTCCAAACCACTCTTGGTTGTCACAAGATGCGCGTAAAGGACGGTGGCTGGCATTACCCTCTGCGATTTTGGCACACCGACCCGGACCTTATGCCCGACAAGATCAAGGGTTTTTCCGGCAAGGTTGATATACAACGCCACTTTTTCCAAAGGCAGACGCAAAGTTATACGAGAACTCGGTAAGAGCTTAAGCAGTCCATCGCCAGCGTACCGCCCCCGAATCAAAGCAAGTCTTACATCAGCCCGCTTTTCGTGGTGGAACTCCTTCCCTAAGCAAGAACTGATTGCTGAAAAGAGAGCATAACCGTGATCTACTTGAATAGTTTCTCCTTGAACTTGAAAATGTAGGTCAATCATAATATTATTCTTTTATACTACTTAAATAATATGGAAAAATACATACAGTCGATATTTCCATTCTGCGTATCTGACCGACGCGCCAATGTATGAAGAGACGGGACAATGTATGAAGAGACGGGACACACAACCTTACAATAGTGTATTCTGCCGTGTAATCTACTTGTTTTGTCGTCATAATAGTACTGAAAAATATCCCTATCCTATAAAAAAACGTTCTCCTTTTTAGGAGAACATTTAATCTGCAAAATCGATCGCTAAAAACATTGACAGGTTACGAGGAACTCTTCATACTTCCGAGAAAGAACGATCTTACAAGAAAAAGGAAAAAGGTGCGAAAATATGGTTAAACACAAAAATGTCAACAAGATAATACTCCTGATCATGGTGGCGGCAATATCCGCCCTGTTCCTGACCATGATCCGGCAGTTTCTCATGGCTATCTTCATGGCCGGGCTGTTTTCCGCCATGAGCACTCCTGTTCACAGATGGCTGAAACCACGCCTGCATGATCGGGAAAATCTGGCCTCCACGCTTATTATTATCGCTATTGTCTGCCTGATCTTGGTTCCACTGGCTCTTCTCATAAGCGTGGTGATCAGCCAAGCCGTCCATGTGGGACAATCGGTCAGTCCCTGGATAGAGTCCTTTGTGGAGGAACCGGGAATTCTTTCAGAACACATCAGTAAAATACCGCATTACGAAACCCTCCTGCCCTACCGAGACATGATCCTGGAAAAGGCAGGCGAAATTGTCGGGATCATCTCCAATCTGCTGATATCCTCTCTTACTTCTCTGAGTAAAATAACGATCAACGCCCTGTTTAATATAGTCATCATGCTCTATGTGATGTTTTACTTCCTGAGCATGGGAGATGTGTTGCTGAAAAAAATCTTATATTACCTGCCCATGGTCCATGAGGATGAAGAGCGCCTTCTTTTACGCTTCACCTCCGTGACCGGAGCAACGATGAAATCAACCTTTATCATCGGTATCCTCCAAGGTGGCCTCTGCGGCTTTGCCTTTTTTCTGGCAGGAATACAAGGGGCTGTTTTCTGGGGAACTGTCATGGCAGTACTCTCTATTATTCCGGCAGTAGGGACAGCTATCGTTTGGCTGCCAGCCCTGGCTATCCTTGCCATAGGAGGTGATTTTTCCGGGGTGATTCTTCTCGCTATTATTTGCGGTGCAGTGGCAGGCAATCTGGACAACCTGCTCCGTCCCAGATTAGTCGGCAAAGATACAGAGATGCATGATCTTTTTGTTCTCTTCGGCACCCTCGGCGGCATCGCCCTCTTCGGAGTGCTCGGTATTATTATTGGACCGATTATTTCTGCTCTTTTTATAACGATTTGGGAAATCTACGGAGACGCTTTTCATGAATATCTTCCAGAAGTCGGTTCATTGCATACGGAGAAGGAGGAGCAGGAAAAACAGAAAAATGAAGCAATTCTGCCTGAAGAATAAAAAAACTTCTTTGAATTTCCTAGTCGATACATGTTAAGATAACCTGAGCTTGACATTAAAGTGACCTATCTATCTGTTTCGTAGAGATATTAACAAACATATTAACAAACAGGAAAAGTATAATGGATCAGAATACTCACCCCAACGAACGAGAAGAAATGGCGGAGAAGGCAGTTCAGCTTTTTGCAGACGGCTTTCATTGCAGTCAGGCAGTCCTTTGCGCCTGCGCAGAACTCTTCAAAAAAGAACCTCCTGCACCGGAAGTTGTCGCAGCTATGGCCCCCTTTGCGGGCGGCATGGGGAGTAGCGGCCAGGTATGCGGTGCTCTTTCTGGCGCATTAGCAACCATCGGTTTTACGCTGGGCAAGACAACACCTCAGCAGGAAAATCATAAACAGATGTGCAGCGTTAGCTATGCAATGATGCAGAAATTTGCTGAAATCACAGAGCCGCACGGCAGCATCCAATGTGCGGATATAGCCCAAGTGGACTGGAAGGATAAGGACGCTGTACAAAATTTCCGGAAAAATCCAGACAGCACTCGAAAAAATTGTGTCAAGGTTGTTCGAGAAACCAGCAACGCCCTGTACGATCTGATAACGGATAAGCTTCAGGCTAACGCGTAATTTTTTTCTCACTGGCTGGGTCATGGAACTCATGCTTATTTCGCCGGATTTTTAAATGCAGATTTGGTGCGCTCCCTCAAGAGGACAGCGCTGATCAAAAACATGGTTAGGGAGAAATGATGAAAAAAGGAAAGAGGACAAAACGGCTGAGCAGTCATTTGAACAATCATTCACTATGGCACGCAGGGCTCATCAGCCTGATGTTGGGAACCTTGTTGAGTGCCTGTGGCCCCATGTATAAGACAGAATACATGATGGAGCCCCCAACAACACAGCAGGGACAGGTCTGTATTATGCAATGTGAGCAGAACAGAACCCAGTGCAAAAATAACGTCAAGTCCGCCATGAAAGACTGTCAACATCGCAATGAGATAGAAAGTCTCAAGCTAGAAACCTGTATTAAAGCTGGCGAGATGACCTGTTATGACACCCGCGTACCCTGTCCACCTCCGAACTTTGAACAATGCAACAAGGAGCACCGCTATTGCTACCAATCCTGTGGTGGCAAGGTGGTCCCGCAAGTAACCTGCGTTGATTCTTGGGGCTGGGGCCTGGGCTGCAACTGACCGCCTCAGAGAAATTACACCAATTTCATAAAAGAAGAGGGGTGAAGACAGGCCCCTCCCTCCTCTGCAAGGCCTCCGTATATGCTGAAAAAAATAGATCATATAGGCATAGCTGTCCATTCTATAGCCCAAGCCCGTGTTTTTTATGAACAGGCTTTAGGATTGCTTTGCGAACAGATTGAAGAAGTCCCTTCTCAACAGGTACGTACTGCTTTTTTCTCTCTTGGTGAAACCAAAATTGAACTGCTTGAGCCCATGAGCGATGAAAGCCCCATTGCAAAATTCTTGCAGCGTCAAGGGGAAGGGGTGCATCATATCGCTTATCACACTGATAATACAGCAACTCAGCTCAAAAAAGCAG
>JBATKL010000403.1:0-1984 GCA_049669385.1 Candidatus Electrothrix sp.
CTGTATGGGGCCACAATTGGAAAAATCGCGACGCTTGGAATCCAGGCTACTACAAATCAAGCGGTATGTGGTATTTATAAAAATGAGTTTTTTGACACCAAATTTTTGTCCTATTTCCTTTTTCATAGAAGGCAAAAGCTCATTGAACAAGGAACCGGGGGAGCACAACCCAATATCAGCCAAACCATTCTGAAAAAACTTCCTGTATCTCTCGCCCCGCTTTCCGAACAACGAGCCATCGTCGCAAAAATAGAACAGCTCTTCAGCGAGCTGGACAACGGCGTTGCTAATCTCAAGGCAGCCAAAGACAAGCTGGAAATCTTCCGGCAAGCTGTGCTGAAAAAAGCCTTTGAGGGAGAGTTAACCAAAAAGTGGCGGAAGCAACAAACTGATTTACCAACTGCTGATGAATTGCTTGAGATAATAAGCGAAAAAAGAAAAGCCTGGATAGAGGCAGAAATAGCAAAGGGACATACAGAAGCGCAGAGAATAGGGAACAAGCTCAAAAAACACAAAATTAATGCTCATATTTCTGAAAAAATACCTACGGGATGGTGCTGGGCATCATTTCTTCAGTCTTGCCATCTTGTTGTAGATTGCCATAACAAAACAGCGCCTTATAAAGAAAATGGAATTCATCTTGTTCGAACAACCAATGTTAGAAATGGCAGACTTAATTTAAAGGAAAAAATAAAATACGTTTCCCAGGAAACTTTTGAATATTGGTCAAAACGATGTATCCCAGGGCCTGGAGATATTTTATTTACTCGCGAAGCCCCGATGGGAGAAGCGGCAATCATCCCAAAGGACACACAAATTTGTATGGGCCAAAGGATGATGCTGTTGAGAGTATTTAGCAACTGCCTGAATAATAAATACTTGCTCTACAATATATTAAGTGCGACTTTTCAGCAAAGATCTATTAAGAACGCGATAGGTACGGGAGTAAAGCACCTCAGGGTCGGAGATGTAGAACAATTAGTTTTTCCACTATGCTCATACGAAGAACAGGTTCAAATAGTCCAAGAAATCGAAACCCGCCTCTCCGTCTGCGACAACGCCATAGCCAACATCGAAGAAAGCCTGACAAAAGCCGAGGCCCTGCGCCAATCCATCCTCAAAAAAGCCTTTGCAGGCAAACTCCTCACAAACACCGAACTCCAAACCTGCCGCCAAGAACCCGACTGGGAACCCGCAGCCAAGCTGCTGGAGCGGATCAAACACGACAAAAAATCAACACCGAGAAAAAAGAGCACAACATGAGCAACGAATCTGGAATCGTATCAAAAGTATGGAGTTTTGCCAATATCCTCCGCGACGACGGCGTAGGCTACGGCGATTACCTGGAACAGCTCACCTACCTGCTCTTCCTCAAAATGGCGGACGAATTCGCCAAACCACCCTATAACCGCGACCTCCATGTCCCGGCAGGCCACGGCTGGGAGGATCTGAAAAGCAAACGAGGCGCAGCCCTGGAAAGCCATTATAACCAAACCCTGAGCGAGCTGGCCAAGACCCAAGGTACCCTGGGCCAGATTTTCATCAAATCACAGAACAAAATCCAGGACCCGGCCAAGCTCTTCAAGATCATCGACATGGTGGACAAGGAAAAATGGTCCATGATGGGCACGGACCTGAAAGGCAAGATCTACGAAGGCCTGCTGGAAAAAAACGCCGAAGACACCAAGAGCGGGGCTGGTCAGTATTTCACCCCACGCTCCCTGATCAAGGCTATGGTCGAGTGCATCCGCCCGGAGCCGGAAAAGACCATTGCCGACCCGGCCTGTGGAACCGGTGGTTTTTTCCTGGCAGCCTATGACCATATTGTGGTCAATCATGCCCTGAACCGCGAGCAGAAGGAATTCCTGAAAGACAAGACCTTTCACGGCAATGAGATCGTGGCCAACACCCGGCGGCTGGCCCTGATGAATATGTTTCTCCATAACATCGGCCAGATCGACGGGGAAACCTTTATCTCCTCAGC
>JBATKL010000404.1:0-10342 GCA_049669385.1 Candidatus Electrothrix sp.
TTCTGGCTACTCTTCTGCGGAGCGGTTCAGCCTTGTAATTGCTCGCTATTTGGCCCACCAAAATATCTTTCAAGCTGACCGGCCCGCCATAATAGGCCGTATTCAATGAGTTACAAGGGGTTATGACCGCCCCGGCAAGTGAAACACCACTGATAATCTCCATCATGGAGCGAGCAAAGGCGAAAATATCAGCAGGATCCTGCGGGGGTCCGTCGTCGATCGGCCCTGCCGCCATCACGCCGTCCCAGTCTATCTTAAATTCAGGCGAGAGCATGGCATTCATCCCCTGCTCTGTCATGACCAAGAGAACAATTTCCGAGGCATCTGCACCGATTTGCAGCCCCATTGACACCGAATTTATGGCATAAAACCCTGGATAGCTCCATTTTCCGGTTACAGGATCACGGGCAAGCAGCACCCCTGAGCCGCCGGAACTCCCTATCAAAAATGCGCCCCGGAGCATCTGCGGAACAATAAAGACACCACGCGCAGTGCTGATATTCCTCTGAAACCATTTCATATGAGGATCTTCAAGAAAACCACGCAGAACAAAATCACTTTTTGTGACCAATTCTCTGGCATCTAAGAAGTCCTGTGAACGCTGTACCGTTTTTGAAAATCCCGGAGATGGGGACAAGGGAAGAACGCAACAGGAGAAAATGCAACAAAGAAGGAGAGTGTGTTTTAGAAAAAACATACGATTACAAGATCCTCTATAAGGTTCTTTCTGTTTGTTTTTCTGGAAAACTTTTCTGGAAAATATGCTGAAAAACAATTGACCGGCATCAATAAATGGCCGGTCATTATTCCTCTGCAGCTCAATCCGCTTCGAAAAAAAACTCTTTTTCAGCCTGGCATTTGGGACAAACCCAATCATCAGGCAAATCTGTAAAAGCAGTTCCCGCATCAATAGCGTTATCGCTGTCTCCCTCTTCCGGGTCATAAATATAACCGCAGGGACACTCATACTTTTGCATTGTTCATTCCTCCTGTTGAATAAAAAAGATAAAACAAAACCATACGTTGATTTCTCCGACTGCAGACAGCTTCTTTACTCCATCCTGCCTATTTAAACGAAACGATAAGGAAGAAACAAGGAAGCCAGTACCCGAAAAAGAGTATAATTAACCTCGTGCTATTAAGCAAGAAAAAGCCGTTGTTTTCTCTCGGGAAGAAGCACTGCTCCTTCCCCCTGTTTCCAGCGGATAAATTATCCAAAAACCATCCTTTTTTCCTTGACAAAAGAGGTCTCCTTGTAGTCTAATTGTATTTTTTATTCAGAATAATTTGATAATCTTTTATCATTGATCATATGTGGAGGAAGGAATATGTATGCCATCGTACGTACCGGCGGAAAACAGTATCAGGTTGCGGCTGGGGATACTTTACGGGTAGAAAAATTGAAAGGTGACGTCGGCGAAACAGTAGAATTTTCTGATGTTTTACTGGTTGCGGACGGAGACAATGTCCGGGTCGGAACTCCTGCGGTTGAAGGTGCCAAGGTTGTCGCTAAAATCGTTGAGCAGGGCAAAGCGAAAAAAGTACTCGTTTTCAAGAAAAAGAAGCGCAAAGGATATCGAGTCCTGCGTGGTCATCGCCAGCTTTTTACCGCTCTGAGTATTCAGGAAATCATGTAAGTCACCACTCGGTGTCTTTTGCATACATTCTGACCTGACCATTAATTTTTTACTTATTTTATTCGGAGAGAACTCATGTCACATAAAAAGGCAGGCGGCAGTTCAAGAAACGGTCGCGACAGTGGAGGACAACGGCGTGGAGTAAAGCGCTTCGGTGGACAAACCGTGACAGCAGGCAGCATTATTGTTCGTCAGCTCGGCACAAAATTCCATCCCGGCACGAATGTCGGTTGCGGACGTGATTACACCCTGTTCGCCAAGGTTGACGGAGTGGTAACGTTTGAAGACTTCGGCAAGAACCGTAAGCGGGTGGCTGTGTATCCGTGTACGGATTCTTGTTCCTGCACCCAAGCACAGACACAGGAACAATGCGGGGCAGATTGCTGATTGCGCTGCAGCGAGAACAGCAGAAAGATAAACCCGGTGCCGATTTGGTGTCGGGTTTTTTTATTGGAACAGACGAACTGATCAGTTTTCTTAAAAACTCCCTGTCCTCCTTTCCTCTTTTTGGCGAAAAAACTTTGCCAAACATGACAAGAATCGCGTAGGCCTGAACACGTAACGTATAACTATATAATGGGTTTTGTCGACGAAGTAAAATTTTTCATAAAGGCCGGTGACGGCGGCAACGGTTGCGTCAGTTTCCGGAGAGAAAAATTCGTTCCCAAGGGAGGGCCAAACGGCGGTGACGGCGGACGAGGCGGTTCTATCTTTATTGAGGCTGATCCTCGAAAGCATTCATTGATCGACTTTCGCTATCGCTCCCATTTCAAGGCAGACCGGGGCGGGAACGGCCAAGGCAGTGACAAACATGGTCGAAGCGGCAAGGACACTATCATCTATGTCCCCCCTGGTTCTGTTGTTAAGGACGAAGAGACAGGCCGCGTTCTTGCTGATCTCACCGAGCCTGGTCAACGATTCATCGCAGCACACGGTGGCAAGGGAGGACACGGTAATGCCCGCTTTGCCACATCCACAAACCGTGCCCCACGCAAGGCAACATCAGGCACTCTCGGCGAAGAATCCTGGTTAAAACTTGAACTGAAGCTCTTGGCTGATGTCGGACTCATCGGCCTACCGAATGCAGGCAAATCGACCTTGCTGTCCAAGCTGTCTGCTGCCAACCCCAAGGTTGCTCCATACCCCTTCACCACCTTGACCCCGCAACTGGGCGTACTCCATCTGAAGTTTATGGACCCCTGCATTATCGCGGATATTCCTGGCCTCATTGAAGGAGCCAGTGAAGGTGTTGGACTCGGGCATCAATTTCTCCGCCATGTGGAGCGAACAAGCATCCTGCTCCATGTCATTGATGCGGCAACCGAAGATGAACAGCCCTTACTGGATTATCAGGTTCTAGCTGCTGAACTCACTGCCTATAATAAGGAGCTGCTGAACCGTACCCACCTGGTTGCCCTGAACAAGCTCGACTGCATTGACGAAGAAAGACTGGAGGAGCTCCGGGCCCTCTTCAAGGAGAACGGGATCGATATTCTGGCCTTTTCCGCCAAAGAAAGTATCGGCCTAGAAAAGCTCAAGGACCAACTCGCCGACCTTCTGGAAGAACAAAGGGAGGCAGCCTTAGAAGGGACAGAGAAAAACGAGGCAGAGGAAAACGACGAACCATGACTTTCCAAATTTCTCGGGATGACGGGCTCTTTCACCGCCAAACCCTGTTTGATCAAGCCAAAATCGTGGTGCTCAAGGTGGGCAGTGCCGTCCTGACCACGGCAGACGGACTGAACATTGATTTTATTGATACGCTCTGTCATCAGATCGCTTTTCTTCGTGCAAGTGGCCGCAACGTCATCCTGGTCAGTTCTGGAGCCGTTGCAGCAGGCCGAAAGCGTCTTCAAGTGCCTCGTCGACCTGGAGAGGAACTCAGGGTCAAACAGGCCCTTGCCGCTGTGGGACAGGGACTGCTCATGCAAGCCTATGAGCAGCGCTTTGCCCTGCATCATGACCAACAGGTTGCCCAGATCCTGCTCACCCATGCCGATCTTTCCCAGCGTGACCGCTATCTCAATGTGCGCAACACCATCCTGACCCTGTTCGAATTCAACGTTGTTCCCATTATTAATGAAAACGATACGGTTTCTGTCCAGGAACTTCGCTTCGGCGATAACGACACCTTGGGTGCCTTGATCACCAATATGATCGGGGCGGACATGTATATCATGCTGACAGATGTGGACAGTCTATACACGGCAAACCCGGCAGAAGATCCCGCAGCTCGACCGGTCTACACGGTGGCGACTATTGACAGCAAGGTGGAGGCTATGGCAGGAAATAGCAGCAGCCTGCTGGGCACCGGCGGTATGCAATCCAAGATCAGGGCAGCTCGAATGGTGGCGAGTTATGGAGGAAGTTCTTTTATAGGGCCGGGGCGTAATAAGAATATCTTACAGGAACTTTTCTCTGGAGATATGGTCGGCACCTTTTTTCTCCCGGAAAAAGAGAAAAGAATCAGAGGAAAAAAACACTGGATCGCCCATGTCCTTCGTCCATCCGGCACCCTGCATCTGGATGCCGGGGCCTGCCGGGCCATTATCGAACGAGGAAAGAGCCTGTTGCCGTCCGGTATTACCAGAATAGAGGGAAACTTTAAGGTGGGTGCCTCTGTTCAATGCCGTTGCCCTGGGGGGCAAAAAGTAGCTGCGGGTCTGACGAATTATGCCTCAGCGGATCTGGATAAGATAAGGGGAAGAAAAAGCGCAGAGATCGCCGGGATCCTTGGATTTCGAGACAGTGACGAGATTATTCATCGAGATAATCTGGTGCTGTTTGACGAAAAACAAAGATTATCAGAAACGTTCTAACCCCGCCCTCGCCCTGACAGGCCTGGGGAAAAATAATAAATAATAAATAGTTAAAGAATGATTGGAGGAGTCAGATGAAACTACAATGGGATCAACAAAAATACACCACAGGATTTACACATATTGACGAACAGCATAGCGAGCTTTTTGACGGTGTAAACGGTCTCATGCTCTTCCTGAAACAGTCATCTCCTAAAAAAGATCTGGAAAATAAACAAAAAATAATTGAGATGCTGCAATTCTTGGGTGAATACGCACAAAAACACTTTCAAGACGAAGAAAAGGTTTTTGAAAAATATGACCACCCAATGAAAGACGCCAATAAAGAAGAGCATCAGCTGTTTCTTGAAAAGTATGTCCATTATCAAAAAAAATTACAAATAAAACTTCAGCAGGAACGACTGACCAGGGGCGTCCTGATCCAAATACATATCTTTCTCCAATCTTGGTTGGTCAAACATATACTCAAGGTGGATACATCCTTGCGTGATTGTGCAGAAAAGGCTGCTGAACAGCAGACTATCGAACATAATTCGACAATAAGCAAAGGGGCCTTTTCTCGCTTTCTTGCCTTTTTTGCACTGAATAACTAAACATCCCCCCTCCGGCAGAGGCCAGCGAGGGGAAAACACCCTTGAAGGTGCCGGTTCCTGCCCTCGATAAATCACCCATAACTCTCCGGAACTATCCCGAGAAAACTTTTTGCTTTTTCCTGTACAATCAAGAATACTGCCGCATACATTTTCCCTGTCCACCCGCTTATCTTACTGGGTATTCTATCAACCAATGCGTTGTTACGATTCAGATATGAACAAGGAAGCCATAAAACCGCTGGGATGGAGCAATGCAGGAATAACCGTGAAGTTCAGTTTGATGTTTATGCTGCTTTTGCTCCTGATTCTGATGACAGCCTCAACAGGATATTTTTCCCTAGCACTTATCAAAAAAGCCGAGCAACAGATTGAGCACAGTGTCCGGGCAAAACAACTGGCACAGGAAATGGAGCAAACCCTGGAGCAGGCACGGAGACTCCACAGCGAGTTCCTCCTGCTTTACTCCACACTCGGCCTTGCCCAGGCCCATGAACGCTATGCCCAGCCATCTGTCCGAAAAAATGCCCAAGCTATTGTCTTGAGCATTGCCTTACAGAAGGAACTTTCCCGACCAGAGGTGAACAAGACGATCCCATTAAAAAAGGTGTCTCTTACCCTCTACCTTTCCGCCGCAAAACGTTTTGCCGACACCTCCATTGAAACAGTACAGCTCATCACAAAACGGGCCGCCCCCACGCTGGGATTAGAAGCCCAATTGGAGCAACGCTCTCTCGACGTACTACAAAAAACAACGCCGTTCCCGAATCAGGATTTATTGCTGACCAAGGCCCTGCTCCATTCTAAGGAGTACTTGATCAGCCGACAACAATCGGACATGAGGGCTGCCTTGGACACTCTCCATGAGCTCAACAAGACCGTCGAAAGAGAGAGTGCCCAAACGCCCCAAGAAAAAAAGAAACTGTATGAAGGTATCGAACAGTTTCGCTCCACGGCAGAGCGCCTTGTTGATCTTGATCTTGAAATCCAAAAAAATTTTAATGCGCTCTCCAACCAAGAGCAGGTGCTCTCCCCTGACTCTGAAGAATTGCTGGACCACATCAATCAACAGCTTGTGCGGGCAAGAAAGAGCATTGATCACATCAGGCAGCGTACCGCGTGGTTTATGATCGGCATCGGGCTCTTTGCCATCTTCTCGACCTTGTTCATCGCTAAGATTTTTCACAAAAACGTTACCGGAAAAATTATCGAATTGACTCGGGTAGCTGATGAATTCAGAAAGGGCAGGCTCGATATTGTCTTTCCCCACGGCAACCGAGATGAGCTGGGCACCCTTTCCACGAACTTCAATCTCATGACCACCCGCATTCGGAGTCTTGTTACCGATCTTGAGCAGGAGGGAAAACGGAACGAGTCCTTTTACCGCAGTCTTTTTGACCACTCCAGCAGCGGCGTTGCCGTGTACGAATCTGTTGATAACGGAAAAAATTTTATCTTCCGGGATATTAACAAGGCAGGAGTGGCAATGGACCTCGTCAGCCGTGATGCCCTGCTTGGCCGGAGAGTTACCGAAATCTTTCCTGATGTAGAAAAGTTCGGTCTTCTTGAGGTGTTCTGCCACGTCAACCGAACCGGACAACCTGCCCTTCATCCGATTGCCCTGTATAATGATAACCGCCTGATCGCCTGGCGAGAGAACCGTGTCTACAAACTTCCCACAGGTGAAGTGGTTGCCGTGTATACTGATGTCACCAAAGAAAAAAATCTCGAAGTGGAGAAAAAACAGATTGAGGCTGAACTTCAGCGGGCCCAAAAAATGCAGGCCATAGGTTTGCTGGCCGGAGGAGTTGCCCATGATCTCAACAATATTCTCTCCGGCATCATTGGCTATCCTGAACTCCTGCTGATGCGCCTTCCTCAAGACAGCCCGCTGAGACGTCCAATAGGAGTCATTAAAAAATCTGGGGAACGAGCCGCCGCAGTGGTCGCTGACCTGTTGACCGTGGCCCGTGGGGTGGCTGGCGTCCGGGAGACGACCCAATTGAACACCATCATCCTTGAATATCTTGACTCACCGGAGTTTTTCAAATTGCAGGACTTGCATGCCGGGGTTGAATACCAGCATGATCTTGCAACCAACGTACCTCCGATCTCCTGCTCTCCCATTCATATAAAAAAATGCGTCATGAATTTGATACATAATGGCGCAGAGGCCATAGGTGAGCACGGCAAAATTTCTCTTTCAACCTGCACCGAACTTCCCGACAAAACCATGACCATAACCCACGGCCTTCGCCAAGAGGAACATGTGATCTTCCGCGTTTGTGATACAGGATCAGGAATCAAAAAAGAGCATCTTAATCATATCTTTGAACCCTTTTATAGCAAGAAGAAGATGGGACGAAGCGGCACCGGCCTCGGCCTGACCGTAGTATGGAATACTATGGAAGATCATAACGGTGCTGTGACGGTTACGAGCACCGGTAAGGGAACAACCTTTACCCTCTATTTTCCTGTGGGCCTGGGCAAAGAGGCACATGCAGATGAGCCTGCTCGACAACAATGCGTAGAAGCAGCGGCTTTCGGTCATGGAGAGAGCATCCTTGTTGTCGACGATGAATCCATCCAAAGGGATCTTGCACGTAATATACTCAACGACCTGGGCTACCACGTTGAGACTGCACAATCGGGTGAGGAAGCCGTTGCCATGCTCCAAGACAAAGAGGTTGACCTGCTCCTGCTCGACATGCTCATGGCACCAGGTATCAATGGATGCCAAACCTACGAGCAGATTCTCAAAACCCATCCCAACCAGCGGGCAATTATAGTTAGTGGTTTTTCTGAGAGTGAAGACGTAAAAAAGGCGCTTAAACTTGGGGCAGCACTTTTCCTGAAAAAACCCTATTCCTTAAAAAGATTAGGGCGAGTTGTGCGCGAGGTTTTAGCAGACAGGGAAGTTACCGAGAAGAGGTCTTTGGCATAACTGTTGTTTAAAATTTTGTTTGAAATTTTGTTTGAAATTTTGTTTGAACTGTTCGAAATACTGTCGGTAACGGCGCAGTTTCCCGCACAGCAAACCCTGATGAAACGGCTAAACTGCGAAGCGCATCAATGCGCTGCACTGCTTCAGGATGACTGGCAAAATATCCACCAAGCCCCCTGTCCTGCTCTCCGTCCTCTTCCTGCATTGCTTCAAAGAACTCGGTTGCCCCACCCACATGCCCATAAAAACAATGCAAGGTCTCAAGGGCCAGCTTGTCAGCCAGTGCTTCTCGCTCCTGAGAATACTGAGCCTGGCCAATCCCCAGAGCTGGGGCAATGAGTTGGGTAAGGTCAGAGCCAGCCCCGGTCAGTAGGGCAGACAGGGCGGTGAAAACTAAGCCCCGCCCCATGCCCCGCAGATGATCTCTGTTTTTAAAATGAGCCATCTCATGGGCAAGGACAAAGGCGAGGCCATTTTCTGAGTCAACCGTATCTAATAGCCCCTCAAATACGATAATCCGCCCACCGGGAAAGGCAAAGGCATTGGCAGCTTTCGATTGTGCCATATTGACCTGCAAGGGATACCCGACCTCGTTGCAACGGCCCAATTTATCCATCAATCGTTGCAGTTCCAGCTGGCGGAGATCATCTTTCTCTTTATCAAACACTGCAGCCCCGGAGACCTGCATAGAAGAAAAAATAACCGCCTCCATTTCCGGTGAGATACAACCCGCAGCCCAATCAACAAGCAGGCCTAAGCTCCAGGCGGTAAGTAGGAGAAAGGCGGTTACTCCAGAGAGTAGAACGGCAAATTCTTTGAGCGGATGATTATGCGAGACATTGTCGTTCTGCTCAGGTAATCCGGGTCTATATTCAGGAGAAGAATGCATATTTACAGGTATGTCTTACAGGATTCCTATAACGTTCACCCCTCCCTTCTAGGGAGGGATGAAAAAATTGAAAGCTGATCGGGTTCTATATATCCTTTGCTGATGATGCGGGGCGCAGATACACGGCTGTACCGTAGGCCAGCACCTCCACCGAGCCGATCTGATTTTTATTTCCCTTGGAAATAGAAGATGTTTCCAAACGCAAATTAATAATCTGGTCAGCTTTGGGACAGGATTCCTTCATCCGCAGCACAGCCTCTCTTCTGGCCCGATCAACCAAGGTCTCATAGGATCGGACATTACCGCCGAAGATATTCCGCAGCCCAGCAAGGATCCGTTTAAAATAATCCACAGAGATAACCACGCTGCCCGTGGCCAGCTTCACACCTTTCACCTCTCTGTCCGTACCCAAAACATGACGTCCTGAGGTAGTTGGGATCTGCATCCATTGCTTCTCCCGCTCTATGATGGAACGATAATGCTTTTTTTCCGCAATCTTGCCGAAGACATAGCCCAAGGTCAATAAGGTGAGGAAAAATATCAGCTGAATAAGCACGTCCATAGCCCTACTCCACTGTCACGGCTGTGCCGTACACATAGATCTCAGCAGCACCAGCAGCCACTGAAGAGGTGGAGAAGCGGACATTGACCACCGCATTGGCCCCGAGCTGCTTGGCTTGGGCCTTCATCCGCTTAATCGCCTCATCCCTGGATTCCTGCAAGAGCTCAGTATAGCCTTTCAGCTCTCCACCGAAAATATTTTTGAGCCCGGCCATGATATCACGGCCTGCATGCTTGGCCCTGACCGTGCTCCCGGAAACAACACCGTAACAGGCTGTAATGCGTTTTCCTGGAATTTCCTCTGTATTGGTTAACAACATATCGACGTCTCCTTATTTTTTGCCTTTTTTTTGCAGTTTCCCCGAAATACGGGAGGTGTAAATCAATAGGGTCAGACTCGATTGATTCTCCGCCGCAGGCTACCGACGACCGAACTCCGTGCTGTGAAAAAAGCATTGAGATAGTCAGGGACACAGGAAATCTCCGTTTCCCACTTGACTTTACTTATCATAGATGTCCCCTATTTCTTCACGTAGCGTGGGCAATAAGCGATAATGTGAACAACGTTGGCAACTTGACAGCTTTTAAATCAGAACAGGTTGGGAGAAACCTAAATATTGCCCACCCTACCGGGCTGCTCAGCTGGCCGACAAACCATCCGCCACAGCGTATCAAAAAAGGCCTGCTGAAAGGCCTCATCCTTGGCATAGAGTTTATACAATTCCAGCTCCTTGCGGCGTTGGGCTGTCATGACCTCATGGAGGATTTTTGCAAAGGCCAGGCTGCTGTTTTGCCGATCCGGGTTATCAGCCACCTTGGCCTGAAAATCAGGATGGGCAAGGATATGTTGCTGCAAGGAGATAAAACGAACTTTCTGCTCCTCCGGGGTTGCATCCCAGCCC
>JBATKL010000405.1:0-1592 GCA_049669385.1 Candidatus Electrothrix sp.
AGGATAATCAGGGCCTGCTTGTTGGCCAGCAAATGGCAGACGGCCTCGGGGCTGTTGTCCTGGGAATTATCTACATAACTGCGCACCAGGTGGTCAAAGGCGAGGCTGACATCCTTACGGCCATAAAAGGAGTAGAAAATCAGGCCGTCCGGGAAACAGGCAGGGGGCTTGCCGTCAGGACTCAGCTCCCAGGCAACCCGTGAGGCCAGGGCGGTCTTGCCGATACCGCCTGGTCCGCAGAGCGTGACCACCTTGCCCGGTTGGAGCGCGGCCAGTACATCCTTGAGCAGATCCTCCCTGCCGACAAGATGGTCTGCCTGCTTGGGCCGCTGCAAGGGGATGCCCTGCGGGGTGCGGGGATAGTGGTGGTGATGCTCTTCAACATGAACATCCCCGCCCCCTACGATATTTTTATCACCAATAACCTTCTGCTCGATATCCATACCTCCTCCCTTCCCTGATCAGCCCTCGCGATAAATCACGGGGCTACTATCGGCTGTCCCTCCGGGACAATGGAAACCCGCCGTCCCGGAGGGACGCACCGTAAATAGCCCAGAGTTTCAACTCTGGGTACTGGGTAATCGGGCCAAAAATCTATTGCCTGATCATCGCCTGACCTTCACATCTCCAGTTCCAGACACGATATTACCATTCCCGGTGATATGCTGTGTCACATTCACCTGCTTGGCAACAGCATTTTCCCCTTGAGCAATATTCTGCTCACCGCTGCCGCTATTGGTGAACGTGTTGCTGACAGGCGGGGTGCTCTCTCTGCGCAAGCGAGACGCAAACAGCTTGGTTATGAGGAAATACAGGACGCCAAGCCCTGTTAATCCCGCCCCGCTCCATGTCACCTCGGGATGATCAATAAACCATTGCAGCTTTTCTGCAAGCAATTCCATGCTAATGCGAGCCTCCAACTCTTACCCCCGCGATAAATCACGGGGCTATTATCGGCTGTCCCTCCGGGACAATGAAGACCCGCCGTCCCGGAGGGACGCACCAAAATAGCCCAGAGTTTTAACTCTGGGTACTGGACGATTAATGAAACTGTAACATACTCTATCCGCACCATCTATCTGAAATAAAAATGCCCGTTCACAGGGGGAGAGGTGAACGGGCGGCTGAAGGACTTCTCAGAGGAGTTGAGCAGGCCTTTTCAATTATGGAATTGTGGGGGCAGACCTGCGTGTCTGCCCGGCATGTTTCTTGTTGAATCCCTTACAGTAATTCACTAGCCAGCATGGACAGGGTGGAACGTTCACCCTTTTGTAAGGTGATGTGGGAGTACAGATGCTGCCCTCGCATTTTTTCAATCAGATAGCTCAGGCCGTTGGACTGAGAGTCCAAGTAGGGATGATCTATCTGATGCACATCCCCGGTAAAAACGATCTTAGAATCCTCTCCGGCCCTGGTGATAATAGTTTTCACCTCATGGGGGGTCAGATTCTGGGCCTCATCAATGATAATATACATCTTGACCAAACTTCTGCCCCGGATATAGGCAAGGGGCTCAATGATCAACTTTTTGTCTTCCAGCAGATCCTGGATCTTCTGATGCATCTTGCTCTTTTCCGGGAATTGGCTACGAA
>JBATKL010000406.1:0-2575 GCA_049669385.1 Candidatus Electrothrix sp.
AATTTTTGGATGCTTTTTTCTTATAATGGATTAAAAAAGATAGCAGGTTGCAGGCAGGATTGCAACGCAAGGAAAAACCTCGCGTGCATAACAACTTTCTGTACAGAAAAATAAACAGTAACAAGCAGTACTCAGGAGGAAAATGCAATGAACATTTCAGGAAAATTTTGTTCTGTGCTTTCGGTTTTGGCCGTAAGCACCGGCGTGGTCTTGGCCAGTAACTTTGTCAGTAATGCCCAGGCCGCAGAGCCAATAAAAATAGGGGTAGCAGGGTCCCATAGCGGTGATTTGGCCTCGTATGGCCTGCCGACAGCTCGGGCGGCAGAGCTTGTTGTGGAACATCTCAATACCCAGGGCGGGCTGAACGGAGTCCCGGTGGAGCTCCTGATTGAGGACGATGTTTGTAAACCGGAAATCGCCACCAATACGGCCATGAAGTTGGTTTCCGCTGGTGTCAATGCAGTCATCGGCCATATCTGTTCCAGCGCCACCAAGGCAGCTCTGCCTATCTATGATGAGGCCAACATCATTGTTATCTCTCCCTCTGCCACGGACAGCGATCTGACAAAGAGCGGTAATTACCCAACGTTTTATAGGACCATTGCCCCCAATGATGCGCAGGCCGCTTCTCTTGTTAACTTTACGGTCGGGCAATTGCAGGCCCAGAAGATCGTCATTATTCATGATAAAGGGGATTACGGCAAAGGGCTTGCAGAGGATGCGAGAAAAATCATCAAGGATGGTGCTCTGGCAACTATTGTTCTTTTCGAGGGCATAACGCCAGGTGCTGTTGATTATTCCGCTGTGGTCCAAAAGATTAAACGAACCCGTGCAGATGCGGTTATCTTTGGCGGTTATCACCCGGAGGCATCAAAAATCGTGACG
Source organism: Candidatus Electrothrix sp. (assembly GCA_049669385.1). Lineage (GTDB taxonomy): Bacteria > Desulfobacterota > Desulfobulbia > Desulfobulbales > Desulfobulbaceae > Electrothrix. The sequence goes on from JBATKL010000406.1 coordinate 886, forward strand.
CAGATGCGCAAGAAACAGATGAAAACCCTGTTTATTTCCGATGATGGGGTCAAGGATGACAGCTTTATTAAGGTGGGCGGAAAATATGCCGAAGGTGTCTACGCCAGCGGTCCGGCTGATGTCTCTGCCAACCCGATTACTCGCCAATATCGGGCGGCATATATGAAAAAATACAATGCGGAGCCAGGGCCATTTTTTAATAACGCGGTTGCAGCGGCTCTTACTCTGACTAATTCGATCCGAGTGGCAGGTTCAACAGAAACGGAAAAGATTGCCAAGACCCTTCATACACAGGCCACTGCCACACCCTTTGGCGATATTATGTTTGATAAGCACGGAGACGCCATCGGGGTTGGTTACTCCATGTATGTTGTGAAAAAAGGCGAATTCGTTCAGGTGGATTAGCAGAACGTGATGAAAATATAATGAAAATAGCACTTGCGCAAACTAACCCGATCATCGGGAATTTTGTTTATAATCGAGATCGGGTTGCAGAGCGGATTAGGCAGGCGGAACAGGCTGGTTGCGATCTGATTATCTTCCCGGAACTGACGCTGTGCGGTTATCCGCCTCAGGATCTCTTGGAGCGCCCAGCGTTTCTCCGCGCCCATGATGAGGCCTTGGAGGAGCTTATTGGATCTGTTGGGGAGATCGGGGTTATTGTCGGTGTTCCAGAGCAACGACAGGGACAGGAGCAGAGCAATTATCAGGGCAAGGGGAAGCCGCTCTATAATTCCGCCCTTCTTTTGCATCAGGGCAGGGTGCTGCATCGGGTGCGCAAGCAGCTGTTGCCCACCTATGATGTCTTTGACGAAAGCCGCTATTTCGAGCCCGGTCCGCCCTCTCTGCCGTTTTCCTTTCACGGCCTGCGTTTTGGCCTGACCATCTGCGAGGATATTTGGCCGGGCCAGTATCCTGTTGATCCGGTGGCCTCCCTAGTGCAAAGTCTGCAAGGTCATGATTGTCATAACGGGCTTGATATCCTGATCAATATCTCTGCCTCTCCCTATCATCATGGCAAGCTTGCTGAGCGCAAACAGCTCCTGACCACCCTGTGTCACGAGAACAACCTCCCTCTGCTCTATGTGAATCAGATCGGGGGCCAGGACTCTCTGGTTTTTGACGGCCACTCTATGGCGTTGAACAGCCGAGGGGAACTTTGCGCTACGGCCTCTGGTTTTCAGGAAGAGATGATTATTGTTGATTCGGAGGATCAGGGAAGGGATTTAACAGGAAATATTTTACCCCTTATGCCGGACGCCGTAGGGGCGAATCCCTGTGTTCGCCCTTGCATACTGCCTCATGATTCTATTGCCCAGGTGGAAAAGGCCTTGGTCCTCGGTTTACGGGATTATCTGCATAAGACCGGCTTTCAACAGGCGGTCATCGGCTTATCCGGTGGGATAGATTCTGCGGTGACCGCAGTGTTGGCCGCATCAGCCCTCGGTCCCGAAAATGTCCTCTGCGTTGCTTTGCCCTCGCCCTACACGGCTCAGATGAGCATTGATGATGCAGCGGAGCTGGCTGGTAATTTGGGTTGTGATTTTGAGCTGCTGCCTATTGCCCCGGCAATGGAGGCCTACAGCGCGATGTTGGCCCCGTTATTTGTCGGCAGGGAGGAGGACGTGACGGAACAGAACCTCCAGGCCCGGATCAGAGGGAATCTGCTCATGGCCCTGTCCAATAAATT
>JBATKL010000407.1:0-3097 GCA_049669385.1 Candidatus Electrothrix sp.
TAGTGTGTGCTGTAGGGGCGAATCCCTGTGTTCGCCCTTGAACGTCCCGTGATATATAAAAGGGCACAAGGGCGGGCTCAACAGGCAGGCACAGGGACCTGCCCCTCCTTCTCCTCTGCTGTCCAGACCAGAGCCTCTTCATCACAGTCGGGAAATTTCGGGCATTGGAGACAGTCGCTCCATATTTTATGAGGTAGGTCGTTTTTCTCAATATCGCTAAACCCGAGTTTTTTAAAAAAAGCAGCCTGATAGGTCAGGGTGAAAACCCGACCGATCTCAAGGCTTCGCGCTTCGTCAAGGCAGGAATGTACCAGCTGCCTGCCGATTCCTTTACCTTGATGCTGTTCCGCAATTGCCAGAGACCGTATTTCCGCCAGGTTTTCCCAACAGATATGGAGGGCGCAGACGCCCTGAATACCGTTATCATCAAAGACAACAAAGTCGCGCAACTGATCATAGAGCGAGCTGATGGATCGTCCTAACAGCAGGCCCTTTGCGGAAAAATGCTGCAAAAGGCTATGGATATCCTTAACATCGCTCATCCGGGCCGGACGGATAAGAATATTTGTCAAGCTTGATGCGCTGTTGCGCCTGCAATCTATTGTACAATTCTTCATTGCGAAGCCCCAAGTGTGCGTTCCCTGCCCCAAAGGGCCGGGAGTACATTTTTATTTTCTCTCAAATTATTCAAAATTTTCCCAACGTACCCCTTTACCGTTCTTTGGTCAAGAGGGTAAGTTGTTTGTATATAATATCAGTTTGATAGCTTGGTTTGAGGTCAGGGGCCCTGATATAAGGAAGGTGCGCCGTATGAGATGCGTTTTTTTCGTTCTCTGGGCTGAACGCATATCTCGGGGGAGTCTGTCTCGTCGGGGATGGTCAGTTCTCGTTCTCTCTCCAGATGTGCTTGTTCTTCAACCGGAGCAGAGGGAGAGGGGCAGGGGGATACAATTGTCCTGCCAGCCCACATCCCGAGGAAAAACATCCAGAGAAAAAGACAGAAGGTAGCCAGAGTTATCCCGGCAATACCGCTCAGAGAGAGGTGAAAGGGGAAAAGTTTGACCGGCACTTTTTGAGCAGCGGGAGGTGCTTTTTTACGTGGAGGCATCTGAAACTACGTTATTTTATCTGCATAAAGCAGAGGAATTAGGCTCGGTTAAATTTTCTCTATCATCCCATAATCAGGGTTTCTTTTCAAACATTTATTCACCGGAAGGCATTCCCTTGGAAATTAGGTGGATGTTCGGAGTGATATTCTCACCTTTTTCGCCCAAACCCTTTTTTGTATTTTTGATGAGAATCGGGTAGCATGGCAGACTGAATCATTTCTGTTACGATTTTTACTGCGCGTAAATCTGCTGATATCTCTGCCCGCTATCGACTGCCGCAGGGTGCGAACACTTTCACGGAGAACAAAAAAAATGAACGAACTGAAGTTTTCTGATGATGAGGGAGAGGGCGATGACTTCTCCGAAACAATTCCTGAGCAGTTTATTGTTACTGATAAAGAGCTTGATGTGGAACTGTACGAGCAGTTTACGACTGAGCAGGAATGGATTGATCCTCAGCCTGACTACACAATCCTGGTCCGTCAAGGGAAAGAGCTGTCGGGCAATATGTCGGGCAATACCATGTCGATCTCTGAAAAAAAGATCATTCTGGTGCAGCTTGCCAGCTGGGGCACGACAGAAGCCTATCAGCTTCTGCGGCAATACTGCGCCCGGCCTGATTCTGCCCTTGCTGAATGGAGCAGGATCGCCCTGTATGAGTGCCGGATGCGCCTGGAGTCGGACCTGCTTGATGAGCCTGTCGGTTTGATCTCAACCGGCTTGGGTGGAGATGGAGAGCGATTGCGCTATATCTTTGTGCTTGTTTTTCAGGGAGAATCCTCGGAAGAAGGGCAGCAGCGGGAGATAAGAGAGGGGCTGGACAAGGTCTGCCTGGAGCATCGCTCGGTTGTTGAACAGGCGCAGTTCCGACCGCCCTGCCTTTACGTGCAGGTGCTTGTGCCGATGGATGTTGCGGTGGGGGAGGTGATTGAAGAAAGCCTCGCTCGGCTTAATCAGCAAAAGGAAGAGTTCCTGCCGGACTATCTGGTTACTAATGTGTCTGTGCCTACCGAGGAGGAGATACAGGAGTTTCTGGATGGGTTGCACTGAAAACACCAGAGCAGCGGCGTGTAGCTTTCTGAGAGATCAATCGCTGCAACCCCCCACTATGCGTCGTATTTGCGCAGGGCTGATGTCAGCCTGCTCCGTTTTTGAATAAATCGTTATAAGAATTATCTTTGTTTCGCTTTGTACGTAGTATACGATACGGTAGCCAGCACTTTTTCCTTTGCGGAGGTCGCTGTTTTTCACACGTACTTTGAAAAGAGTATACTCACCCGTTTTCGGTATCTGATCTCCGAGAAAATCACCGCGTTGGATTTGCTCTATAACCGGCTGAATGTCCGAGCGGATACGACGATATTTTTTTGCCAGTGAACGTAAGTTGCGTTTGAACTCTGGAGTAAATTCCACTTTGGGAAAAGTGTTCTCAGCTGTCATTTTCAATATCCGTCCACAATTCTTCAACCGGCATCGTTTCTCCATTCACGGCTTCCTCCCAGCCTTGCCGGAAGCTTTTTTCAGCCGGTTTCAGCGTAATGCTTTCACGGAAACTTCGCACGATATTCAGAAGGCTTGGGAGATACTCTCCGGGGGTAGCCTTTATTTCCTTAATGAGTTGATCTGCGTAGCTTGTATGATAGTTACCCATGACTGCTTCCTCCGATGTCTGGCGGGTTGTGTTGCTTATATAATGAAGGTAGAGTGAAGTGGCTATAGTGTCAAGATTTTTCTGTGGATAAGGGGTGTGAGAAAGGTCGGGGTAAGGCCTTCTCTGAACGGGCCGGAACATGCAGGGATGTTCCTTGGAACCTATTCTATTAGGAGATGAAAACCTATTAGGCATGTTCTAATTTGGAAGGGCAGTTCCGATATGTTAATTTTCCTTTATAGGGGCATCCGTGGGCAAAGATCCCAGTTATATGTTGCATTAGATATGTTGCCAGAACTATGAGTTGTCTTTACGCCGCACCTGTCGAGTCCTGTAC
>JBATKL010000408.1:0-1575 GCA_049669385.1 Candidatus Electrothrix sp.
ACCGAGGAATAGGTCACCCCCGAGCATGAAAATTGAAGTCCCATGTGCTATCCTTCCTACAAGGAAAAGCGGAGTGGGGCAACATGGTCGAACTACTTATAGTGGAATTTGTTTCAATTACCCAGAGAGCTAAACTGACCCGGATTAACAGCACGTACCCCCGATTTTTCCATGCAGATTTATTGCATTGGACGCACGGTAAAAAGACCGACGCCTTTTCAGGCGTATGGATACCTGGAAATCCTGCCCCGCTCCTATTTTGCAATTTTTAGCCAAAAGCTCACATTGAGCGGGTGCGGTTTTATGAAATTTGATATATATTAGCCACACCATCACCAAAGAGTAACAGTATTCGTTGTTTCAGCTTGGTAATACCGTCAAAAACATATTTAACCCGGTTTCCAACAGTGATTTTGATACGACTGATTCCGCCCATTAACTGAAAAATCCAGCGCAAAGTAGGTGTCTGAGTAGGTTGGTTAATTTGATTAGGAACGGTTTCCTGCTGTTCAGCTAACCGATTACGCATTCGTCTTTCTGCTATCCCGTAAACTAACAGCGAAAGCACCATGACCATAAGTAATGCAGAAATTCGAGACGGTTTTTTTAAAAATAAGGAGGAAGCAAAAAATAAAGGATCCTTCAGAAAACGGAACCCTTGTTCCGCATGGTTTTGTTCCTTATAGGCATAGAGAACTTCCTGTACAGACAGATGTTCTTCATGGATATTAGTGCCTATGATATAACATGCAGCTACTTTTTGCAGTCGATCCACTTTGTCGCTGTCAAGCTGTGCTGCTAAAACTATCTGATAATCAATTGCGACAGGTTGTTCACCTTTTTTCGGACGTCCTTTCCCTTTGTACTGTTTATGTTCTATGATTTCATACGATGATAGGCTGTGGGTCTTCCATCTGCTGGCTAATTTCTCGCCTGCTTTGATTGCATCTTCTACGCAGTGAAAGCGATCCGCTTGCAGGTGAAAAATTGCTTTCTGGATCTTAACTCTTTCTTTTTTTGCCTTTTTTTCGATTTTTTTGACGGATTTTTGACGAGAAGCTTCAGAAGAAACAACATGCCACCTCTGCCTGATTCCATAATGTTCCACATTGAACATCTTGACGTTAGGTCCGTCATCGAATTCCAGCCAGTCATCTGTGTTATCCAAGGCCTGAGTGATAACTTCTTCAACTTCTTTTATATTTTGAGGAATACGGGTGACAAAAAGCAGTTTACTTAAATTTGGGGCATTCTTCCGAGTATACATCTTGCAGTCGGCTACAATATACCGAGGGGTTTCAGACTGTTCAAACTCTTTGATCAGAGCTGCCGCACGATCCTTAAAGACAGTGTTGTCTGAACTGTTACCGTCTAAGCTTTTAAATAAAATTGGAATTCCGCCATCCTGAGTAACCATCATTTCAAGCATGACCTGTTTTAAATCAGGGCGATGGTCTTTAGAATGTCCGTGGGTGATAGAAATCGCCTGCTCATCAGCATCTGGAAGATATTCACCCGTCAGACTGAAAGCGCTTGTATCCAAATGATTGAAACGAAAGTCAATGTTTTCTTTTT
>JBATKL010000409.1:0-2419 GCA_049669385.1 Candidatus Electrothrix sp.
GGCGGTGTCGGTATCGTTTATGACGATGAACAACCGCCTCATCCGGTGGATTATGCCTCAGCCATCCGTGCGGAGCTTGGTGATGTGGACTGCACCCTGATCCTGGAGCCGGGCCGGGTCATTACCGGCAATGCAGGAGTGTTGATTACCGAAGTCCAGTATACCAAGGTGAACAGCGGCGGGGAAAAGGTAAAGCGCTTCATCATTGCCGATGCGGCCATGAACGATCTTGCCCGCCCTTCCCTGTACGGTGCCTATCATGAAATCCTTCCGGTGCAGGAACCTGCTGAAGATGCTGTACAACAGGAGGTCGATGTGGTTGGTCCCATCTGCGAGACCGGTGATTTCATGGCTAAAGACAGGATGATGCCTGAGGTGCAGCCCGGCGAGCTATTGGCTGTGATGAGCTGCGGTGCTTATGGCTTTTCTATGGCATCCACCTATAATTCTCGGCCCAAGGTGGCTGAAATTTTGGTCGATGGTGATCAATTCCGGGTTATCCGAGAGCGAGAAAGTTATGAGGATCTGGTGCGAGGAGAGGATTTGAGTGCGTTGGACTGATTACAGAATCATCAAATTATGACATTGAAGTCTAACGATAATCAGGGAAAATACGGCAATCACAACCAGCCTGCGGCCTCGTTCCCTGCGTCTGTGGGGAAAAATATGCTCCCGAATGATTATGCTTCCGTACTGAAAGAACTCAAGGAACGAATTCAGTCTGAACGCCTGCGCGTCACCTTGGCGGCCAATTCAGCTCTGGTTCTTCTCTACTGGGATATAGGAAGAATCATTGTAGAGCGACAGCAGCAGCAAGGATGGGGTGCCAAAATCATTGATCGTATTTCCTTTGACCTCAAGCACAGCTTTCCGGAAATGAGCGGATTTTCGCCGCGTAACCTCAAGTATATGCGGAAATTTGCCGAAGCTTGGCCGGATCAAACAATTGTGCAACGCACCGTTGCACAAATTCCTTGGCGGAGTAACTTAGCTCTGCTTGAAAAGCTGGATGATGTGGATACACGCCTGTGGTATGCCCAAAAAACCGTGGAAAACGGGTGGAGCCGGAATATTCTGGTCATGCAGATCGAAAGCCGTTTGCATGAGCGTCAAGGACAGATTGTAAACAACTTTGCTGCCACCCTTCCGCCGCCTGATTCCGACATGGCGACCCAAATCTTTAAAGACCCTTATCTGTTTGATTTTCTCGGCACCGCCAACCTTAGAAAAGAACGCGAAGTCGAGCAGGCCTTAATGGATCATGTGCAGGAGTTTCTCCTGGAAATGGGGGCCGGATTCGCCTTTGTCGGTCGCCAGATGCTACTAGAGGTCGGAGATCAGGATTTTCGCCTTGATCTGCTTTTTTACCACCTCAAGCTGCGCTGTTTTGTTGTGGTGGAATTAAAGGCTGTACCTTTTGATCCCGGCTTTACCGGCCAATTGAATCTCTACCTGTCCGCAGTTGATGATCTGATGCGGCATCCAGATGATAAGCCGACGATAGGTCTGCTGCTGTGCAAGAGTAAAAACGAACTGGTGGTGGAATATGCTCTGCGCGGCCTCAGCAAACCTATGGGTGTGGCGCAATGGGAAACGCAGCTTACTGAAACCCTACCTGATAATTTGAAAGACAGCCTGCCGAGTATTGAGGAAATTGAGGCGGAATTAAAAGGTGATGGGTAGGGGGAATTGTTAATTAAACAGAGAAATTCTTCCACCTAGAACTCCCGGCCTGAGGTGCTGGTTGATGGTGATCAGGTTCAGGTTATCCGCCAGCGGGAGAGTTATGAGGATTTGGTGCTGGGGGAAAGTTTGAGTGCGTTGCCCTGAATAGCTGTAGATAATGGCATGGTATGAGGAAAAACTTTCCTATTTTTCGCCTCAGTATCGTAATAAGTGGAAACTCACGAAACCTATGACTATCCATAGCATGGAAAGTTTCTACTTATTGGCACTTTTAGGCATTTATAACAAAATAGAAAAACTGTAAATATCATGGCAAACTATATAAAACTAATCAAACATCCTCAAATAAACCATGAATTATTTTTTGAAATCCTTTCTAATTTTCGAAAAGGTGGTTTAAATCCTGATATCTGGAATGATTTTATTACTGTCGTAAAAAAAAATGAAAGAAACGAAGGAGGAGAAGAACTTTTTCAACAATTCAATTTGGTTGACATCTCTCAAGATGATTTTACTGCTGCTTACCGAGAACTGCGTAAAAGAAGTATTGAAAAAAATAAAAAATGCTGGCATCCTGAAGCAAGTAATACAACTTGTGACATTGATAGTCGTGGAAGAATAATAGTTTCAGCAGCACACTCTATACAAAACAATGGGGTGCTGAGTCAAATAGCTGAAAACGGACATGTTATCACCATTGATTTCAAAGAAGGCTTGCTAACTGGTTCTAAAC
>JBATKL010000410.1:0-7653 GCA_049669385.1 Candidatus Electrothrix sp.
CCGTTGCTCCTATTTAATTAATTTTACATCCTGTTTCCCATGCGTAACCTCACCCTGCTGATCCTTTGTTTGTTCTCTCTTAGCACTGTTGGCTGTGAAAATACCGATACAAGGCTTGTTACGGAGGCAGGCTTTGATGCAGTGCGGGCAGTCGCTCTTTCAGATAAGGCAGTTCAGCAAATGGCGGTCAGATCCTCCGCCTATGCGGACAGCAAAAAAAGAGTTGCTCCGGCCACCAGTAAATATGCCCGGCGGCTGAAACGACTGGTGGGCGACCATTATCAGGAAGGCGATCTGACCTTTAATTATAAGGTCTACTTGGCCCAGGAGGTCAATGCCTTTGCAATGGCGGACGGGACCATTCGGGTCTATAGCGGGCTGATGGATATGTTCACCGATGATGAGTTGCGTTTTGTGATTGGCCATGAAATGGGCCATGTGGCTCTGAAGCATATTCATAAAAAGCTGAAGATGGCCTATGCCTCCAGTGCGGTGCGTAAGGCCATTGCCGCAACCAACAGCACCGCAGGTGAGATTGCCCGTTCCCAATTGGGCGGCTTTGTTCAGGTGCTCATGGGAGCCCAGTTTTCCCAGCTGGAAGAAAAAGAGGCGGATGATTACAGTCTCGCCTTTATGAAGGAAAAGGGCTATGTACCGCAGGCTGCTGTTTCCGCCCTGAAGAATCTTGCTACCCTGGGCAATGACCATTCCTTTTTGTCCAGTCACCCGGCTCCGGGCAAGCGTGCGGAACGCTTGCAGATGCAGCTTGACGGCAAGGATGTGAGTATTGCAGAGCAGAAAAAAGGACTGTGGAAAAAGGCGACCGGGGTTGTGGTCTTTGTGGTGAATCTGCTGGTTGGTCTCCTGCAATGGCTGGCCGGGCTTCTGTGATTGCTTATGATTGAATTGTTTCGTCCCATGCTTGCCGTCAGCTGCACTGAACCTGCTGAACCTACCGTATTGGCCAAAACCGAGGAACTGGCAGCCCAGCTCAATCTGCCTGTGGAATCGTCTGAGAACTCTTATCTTTCCGGAACCGAATCACCGAAGCGAGATCGCTTACTACTCAGGGTGAGCAGCCAAGGTTTGGAGTTGGTTAAACCTGATGATCCCAAGCTGAGCGGCGCGGTTCGGGTCGATTTCACCGCCGGTCATGCGGCCTATCGCAGGAAGCAGCAAAAAAAGGAGCTGCTGGTGCGGGCTGTAGGTGGGAAAGGCGGCAAAGGTGGGGCATCACTTAGCGTCATTGATGCCACAGGCGGGCTGGGCAGAGATAGTTTTTTGCTCGCTGCTGCTGGTTATCGGGTCAGTATCTTTGAACGACAGCCGGTCATTGCAGCCTTGCTTGCTGACGGGTTGGCACGGGCTGCGGCTCATCCAGAAACTGCGGAGATTTCTCAGCGGATCAGGTTAGCTGTTGGGGATGCGGTCCCTGCCTTAGAAGCTATGCAGGAAACCGGAACAGCTGAGGGCTATGAGGAGGCTGAGGACTGTGAGGAAGGGGAGGGCGTTGATGTGGTCTATCTTGATCCCATGTTTCCGGAGCGGCGCAAGTCGGCCTTGGTCAAAAAAGAGTTACAGTTGCTTCAGCTGCTGGCCTCGCCGGATTCTGTCCCGGAAAGGCTGCTGGCTGCTGCTCTGGAGGTGGCAAGGCAACGGGTGGTGGTCAAGCGCCCATTGAAAGCGCCTTACCTGACAGCTCTTTCTCCGTCCCATTCTTTGACCGGAAAAACCGTTCGTTTTGATGTGTATCTCGGCTGTTTACTCAGCCGGAACAGAAAACATTCCGGCTGAGCACTGAGAGCATAGGCAGCATTATCCTGCGTCCGTAAAATCGGACGGCGGATTTTTCATGAATTTGAGGAATCGCTTCTTTTCGATGCAGTTGACATAGGCATCATCCGGGCTGATCATTCTTTTTTTGAGCAAATCCTCAATGGTGTCGTCCAAGGTGGCCATACCGTATTTCTTCCCGGTCTGCATGGATGAGGGGATTTGATAGGTTTTGGCCTCACGGATCAAATTTCGGACCGCCGGTGTGCAGATCAAAATTTCTTGGGCCGCGACCCGGCCTTTTTTATCGATACGCTTAAACAACATCTGAGAAACAACCGCCTTGAGGGCATCCGCTAAGGTGGAGCGTACCTGCCCCTGCTGATCTGCCGGAAAAATTTCAATGATACGGTCAACCGTCTTCATGGCGTTCATGGTATGGAGGGTGCCAAAGACCACATGGCCAGTCATGGCTGCCTCCATAGCCAAGGAGATGGTTTCCAGATCACGCATTTCACCAACAAGGATGACATCTGGATCCTCGCGAAGAGCCCCGCGCAGAGCGGAGGAAAAGCTTTTGGTATGGGTGCCGACCTCTCGATGGTTGACCAAGCATTTTTTACTCTTATGGACGAACTCGATAGGATCCTCAACTGTTAAGATATGATCACTACGAGTATTGTTGATCTCATCAATGATGGCTGCCAGGGTGGTTGATTTACCCGAGCCGGTAGGGCCGGTAACCAGAATCATCCCTTTGGGTAAGGTGGCCAGCTTTCTGATAACCGGGGGCAGTCCCAATTGATCGCAGGAAAGGATTTCACTGGGGATTTCACGAAAAACCGCAGCGATTCCGTATTTTTGCTGGAAAAAGTTTGCTCGGTAACGGGCAAGCCCTGGGATATGATAACCAAAGTCGATATCTCCGGTTTCTTCAAAGAGCTTGATTTTCGGCTCTGGGCAGATCTCGTAGAGTAAGGTCTTGAGGTCATCATCACCAAGGATCTTATATTTGACCCGCTCCATTTCTCCACGAATACGCAGAATGGGTTGCTGACCAGCAACCATATGCAGGTCAGACGCCCCCTGATCGTTCATCAGTTTAAAGAATGCATCAATTTGTGCCATTCATTCCTCCTTTTTTTGCGATGAGCAGTTTATGGTAAATAACCTTACAAGATAACGGTTCGGCGAATAGCAGCGACGATCTCGTCCGCATCATCTAGAATTTCAAAAAGCAGCAGATCAGTCTTGTCAATTTTGCAGTTGCTGATCATCTGCTCACGCATCCAGTCCACCAAGCCTGTCCAAAAGGAGGTGCCGACCAGAATGATAGGAAACGGTTTGATTTTATGGGTTTGAATCAGCGTTAATGATTCAAAAAGTTCATCCAAGGTGCCGAATCCGCCGGGCAGACAGATGAACGCCATAGAATACTTGATAAACATGACTTTGCGGACAAAAAAATATCGGAAATCAAGGGGCAGGTTCACATAGGGATTCGAGTGTTGCTCAAAGGGTAGATCGATATTGAGGCCTATGGAAACGCCGTTCGCATCGAATGCGCCCCGATTGGCCGCTTCCATGATGCCTGGGCCGCCGCCAGTAATAATCCCGTAACCGTGTTCAGATAATTGGGCAGCAATGGCTCGTGAGAGTTTATAATCCTGATGGTCTTCAGGAGTTCGGGCAGATCCGAAGATGCTCACTGACGGACATCCGAGAGAAGACAGGGTATCAAAGCCTTCAACAAATTCAGCAAGAATCCTGAACATCCGCCAGGTATCACCGCTGTCGCCTGTATCACCCATATTGTTTAGGCAATATTGATGATTTTTCTTAGCCTGTTGTTGTAAAAATCGTGCTGGCATATTCGTTCCTCCTAAGACTGAGAAGAAATGCTCGTCCGGGCCGCGATTCTGGCTAAACCTGCCAGCGCCTCCTTTTTTCGATTCTCAGTACTTTTTGTCATGCTGACTATTCGCTGGAAACCCTGCTGTGCCCGGCGCAGAGAACCAAGTTCTTCATATAGTATAGCACGGAGAAGGAGCGTTTGTTCATTATTTCTTTGTACCTTTAATGACTCTCTGACATCATCCAGGGCCTCATGAAGGCGTCCGAGATGGTGCAAAGCTGCTGCCCGTCTGTACAGATGGCGTGCATCTCCGCTATCTGCGGTAATAGCCCGGTCACAAAGGCTCAAACCCACTTCTGCTCCTTGGCCCTCCAGGGCATAGAGGAGACCGAGCATGCTTTGACTATCCGCATTCTGGGGGTAGATCTGTAAAGATCGCTGTAAGGCCTTGATAGCCTCATGATGTTCTCCAGCTCCCATTGATGCCTCGCCGAATAAGCGAAAGAAGATAAACTCACCCGGCTCTCCTCGGAGTTTCCGCCACTCTTTAAGCAGGCTGACAGCTTTTTTAAATGCTTCCTGAAGGCAATAGAGTTTGCCGAGCTGGAGATAGAGTTCAATAGATGCCTGTTTCTCATGCTCCTTACAGTGTAGTCCCTGTTCAAAACAGGTTATAGCCTCTTCGGGTCGCCCAAGGAGGCGACAGCTCATTCCTTTATTGATCAGCGCCATATAGTTCTGCGGTTCCGTTTGCAGGACTTGAGAAAAGCAGGATTCTGCTTCGCGATGACGGTTGATTTCAGCCAAGGCCACGCCAAGGCTGTTGAGCAGATTCACATCGTCAGGCTTTATCTGTAAACCGGATTTATATTCTTTAATCGCCTGCTTGTAATCGCCCTCATCAAAATAGAGATCACCACTGACATTATAACTCAGGGCATCAAAAGCCACCACAGCACCTTTTTCGTAAAAGCTGGCATGGAGTATCGCCTTGCGACAGCTCCTGATGCATTCAATCTTGGCGACTTTGATAGTCGGCCAGTGGCAGAAGCCTATAGAGGGGAGGGCGTCAGTGTCTCTTTCCTTTGATATTTCTTGAGCAAGTTTTCTTGCCTGAAGGCTCGTCTGTTCAAAGGAAAGATCTGGTAAGAGAATGAGCTGCTCGCTGGCGTTGAGCGAATAAGAGGTATGAGAGGTATGAGAGGTGGAAGATGAAAGGGAGTTCGCGAGTATCGAGTCGAAATCTGGAAGCATCTGTGTTTTTTTCTCATCCTTCCCACCCTTTCCATCCTGCTTATTTTGCTTATTCTGCTTATTCTGCTTGTGCGCAAAGGAGACAAGGAGAAGCCCGAATTGATCAAGTCCTCGCCATTTTTTTTGCAGTCTCCGTAACACAGGGGCAGCGGGCAGGGCAAAGGGGTGTTGTTCTTTTCTGACCAGAAAGGCCTCATCGCAGAGACTGTATGGGCCTCGCCGTTCTGCTTCCGCGAGGAGCCGTTGGCATCTGTGGAGTATTTCCTGCGGCGTGTCCTCGGGAGGGAGGGAAGAAAAACCGACATGTACCCTGCGGAGCCCTTCCCGTTTGAGGCGAGAGATGAGGCGGTGGGAAAAATCCAGGCAGACATTCCGTTGGTCTATGCCTCGGACAGCAGCGAATAGGCCTTGTCCGAGATAGAAAAGCGGCTCCTCAACAAGGGTTCGGAGGAGGGAGTTGACCTGAAGGATTTTTTGGAAACCACCTGCAAGGGTCCGTGTTCCAGGGACAGCAGCTATAAGGAAGAGGGTTTTCCGGCATGATTCTTTTGCCAGCAGCAGGGTGAGGGCCCGGCGATTGTAGAGAGCAGTCTCCGTGTCTATATATATATGTCGGATGCGGCAGAAGCGTTGAATAATTTTTTCCTGGAGCTCAACCAGCCATTCTGCAGCCATCTTCCGCAGAACAGCCGGATCAACATCATATATAACGAGGGTGATCGGGGGGCCCAGGGTGACCTTTTCCTCCTGGGCAGTGATCAGGGGGATTATTAAGAGATCTTCCAGCACGGTGGGGATCTTGGCCGTGTCCTCGTCCACTTCTGCCTGCCAAGCATGCATCTTTTCCAGTTGTTCTGCGCTGAAGGCATGTTCTGACGGGCAGGTTGGATCGTGTGACCAAAATCCTGTTGAAGCAGGAACCGGCAGGATTTCCTTTAGCTCAAGGAGCAAAGGTTGGGCGAGTATCAGCCCGTCATCGGCCTGAAAACCCTGATCGTAGACAGGATCGTTAAAAAACATGTATTTTTTCCTCTTTAAATCAAGAGCGTGAACTCTCTTTTTTCCGGCATATGCATGAGAGGGGAGATACGTGAAGAGTGAGCGCTTGGCACAGGCCTTGAGCGATCAAGTGCAGTTCATCTGCCCTGACAGTTCTCATGTCCAGGAGGAGTCGATCGTTCTCGACTCTCCCTATAATAGGGGTATCCAGCTGGCGCATTTTTTCTTCAAGGCGGTTGAGCTTTATGGACAAGGGCTGGAGAGCAACAGCTCTGCTCGGGAGATTCTGCTCCGGCATGGCTCCGCCCCCGACCCTCGACATGACCTCTGTAACCTGAGCGGTGCAGCAGGTACTGAAGCTTTTTTGCAACATCAAAGCTTCTGCAAGTTGTTCTGCCTTCTGCTGAACTACTTCTATGGGCATGGAAATCATATTCAGCGTTGGTACGCGTTCAAAGACCGTTTGCGGATCCCTATACAGTCGGAGGATTGATTCCAGGGCGGAGAGGGTGAATTTATCAATCCGCAGGGCTCTGTTCATGGGATTTCTTTTAATACGCTCAACAATTTCTCTGCTGCCGAGGATGATTCCGGCCTGGGGACCGCCAAGCAGCTTGTCGCCGCTAAAGGTAACCACGTCCATGCCTGAAGCCACCACCTCTTGCACGGTAGGTTCTTTTTTGAGACCGTACGGGCTCAGGTCAACCAGGCAGCCGGAGCCTAGGTCTTCCATCACAGGGATCTGGTGTTCTTTACCCAGGCTCACCAGCTCTTTATTCGTTACCTCGCTGGTAAAGCCGATGATGCAATAATTACTGGTATGGACTTTAAGGAGGAGGCCGGTGTCCGGAGTGATTGCATTGCGATAGTCCTTGAGATGGGTTCTGTTGGTTGCCCCGACCTCAACCAGTTCAGCCCCGCTCCGTGCCATAACGTCGGGTATCCGAAAGGAGCCGCCGATCTCTACAAGTTGTCCGCGTGAAACAATGGCCTCTTTTTTACGAGCAAGGGTATCAAGGGCAATGAGTACGGCTGCCGCGTTATTATTAACAACAAGGGCAGCTTCAGCGCCGGTGAGTTCGCAGAGAAGTTCTTCAACCAGGGCGTAGCGGCTCCCTCTTTCGCCTGTTGCCAGGTCAAACTCTAAGTTGGAGTAATTGCCGGATGTCTCTGCAAGTTGGCTCAGGGTATCGTTGGGCAGGATTGATCTCCCAAGGTTTGTATGTATAATAACCCCGGTTCCATTAATAACCCTGCGAAAGGTTGGCTGATGAAGTTCTCTGATCTTCAGGCGTATACTTTCAAGCAGGCCAGAAAGTTCTAAGTCGCTTGGCGCAACTTTCTTGCCATCCAGTACCCTTTGACGTTGCTCATCAAGTACCGTCCGAACCCCTTTTTTCAGAAGCATTAGGGGGATGGGCTCGAACCCAGGCTCTTGCAGCAGGGCAAGGAGGCAGTCGTCAACGCTTGGTATGAGTCGTAATATTTGTTGCATATGGTCCATATAGGTTTCTGGCAAAGAGACAGAGAGTGGCTGAAAAATGGGAAGCGTTCCAATCTATCATGTTACGATATGAGATGATTACAAGGCAATGAGAAAGTATAACAAGCTAACTTTTTATGAGTGTTGCTCCGCTCGAAGAAAAAAAGCGACAAGCCCGATTCTTTTAGGTTGACTGATCAAGAAGAATTCAGTATATTCGCCGCTCGTTGCTTGTGACTGACGAAGTTCATCACGGAGCAACAAAGCAGTAAACGAGTAAAACGCAGCA
>JBATKL010000411.1:0-4318 GCA_049669385.1 Candidatus Electrothrix sp.
AAGGCCAGACCATCGTGCAGGCTGCCCAGAAAAACGGGATCTATATTCCCACCCTCTGTGCCCTGCATGCAGATAAAGAGAGCGGCCTAAAGCATGATCTTGCTCCTGGTACCTGTCGCATCTGCACGGTCAAGGCCAATGGGCGAACAACAGCGGCCTGCACCACCCCGATCAGCCAGGGCCTTGTTGTCGAAAACGACACCCCGGAACTCAACGACCTACGCAAAACCATTGTTGAGCTGCTCTTTGTCGAGGGTAATCATTTTTGTCCCTCCTGCGAAAAAAGCGGGAGCTGCGACCTCCAAGCCCTTGCCTACCGATACCAGATGCTCACCCCCCGATTCCACTATGCCTTTACTCCACGAAAGGTCAATGCCGATATGCCCAAGCTCCTTTGGGACGGTAACCGGTGCATCCTCTGTCGACGCTGTGTGCTGGCTATCCGCACCGAAGAGGGGGAGCCGCTCTTTGTCTTCGCTAATCGAGGGGACAAGAGCACCATTACTGTGGACACCGAACTCATTCAGGATATCTCCGAAGAACTGGCCCAACAGGCAATGAATATCTGCCCGGTAGGAGCAATCATCCGCAAAGAAAAAGGCTTTGATACTCCTTTTGGTCAACGGAAATACGATCATAGCCCTATCGGTTCGATCAGTTCGATCAGTTCGGATATGACGTGTTCGTCCGGGGAAAACAAGACGGGAGGAGAGAAATCATGAGCAAACCGATTATTGCAACGGCCTCGCTGGCAGGCTGCTTTGGCTGCCATATGTCCTTTCTTGACATAGATGAACGGATCCTTGATCTTGTCGAGCTGGTCCAATGGGGCAAGAGCCCGATCAACGATATAAAAACCTTTCAGCAGGACTGCGACATCGCCCTTATTGAAGGCGGCTGCTGTAACGATGAGCATATCCACACCTTGCGCGAGTTCCGCAAACATTGCCGTATCCTAGTGGCAGTGGGTGAGTGCGCTATTATGGGTGGACTGCCCGCCATGCGTAATAATATCCCCATTAAGGAGTGCCTGGAAGAGGCCTACCTGAACAGCCCATCCACCAGCGACGCAAACCCAGACAAAATTTTCCCCAATGATGAGGAACTGCCCATGCTCCTTGATAAGGTCTATCCCTGTCACGAGATCGTGAAGATGGATTACTTTCTTCCTGGCTGCCCGCCCAGAGCTGACTTGATTTACGGGGCATTAGTTGCCCTGGTCACCGGTCAGGAAGCGGAACTCCCCTATGAAGTCGTCAAATTTGATTAAGCAATCCAGGAATCGGAGCTGAAAAACCATTATGGCACAAAAAATCACCATTGAACCGGTCACCCGGGTTGAAGGGCACGGCAAGGTAACCATCCATCTGGACGATAACCACCAGGTAACAGAAAGCCGTCTCCATATTGTCGAATTTCGCGGTTTTGAACGCTTTGTCTGTGGTCGCCCCTTCTGGGAGGCCCCAGTCTTGGTCCAGCGACTCTGCGGCATCTGTCCGGTCAGCCATCATCTGGCTGCGGCCAAGGCTATGGATATGCTTGTCGGGGCTGGAGACGGCAACGGCCTGACCCCGGTGGCTGAAAAAATACGCCGCCTCATGCATTACGGCCAGATCTTTCAGTCCCATGTCCTCCATTTTTTCCATCTGGCCTCGCCTGACCTGCTCTTTGGCATGGATGCGGATCCAGAGCGGAGAAATGTCATCGGCGTTATTCTTGAACATCCTGAGCTGGCTAAACAGGCCGTGCTCATGCGCAAGTATGGTCAGGAGATCATCGCGGCAACAGCGGGTAAAAAAATTCACGGCACCGGGGCTGTTCCCGGCGGTATCAATAAGAATCTCAGTCTGGAAGATCGAGATGCCTTTTTGAACGGCATTAACGGCAATCCTGATCTCTCCGCTGACAAAATGATCGAGTGGTCAGAGTCGGCCCTTGCCTTGCTGCTGGACTATCACAGCAGCCATACGGAGTTTCTTGACGGCTTTGCCGCCTTTCCCTCCAATCATCTTTCCCTTGTCCGTCCTGACGGGGCCTTGGATCTTTACCACGGCGTAATTCGTGCTGTTGATTCTGAAGGTAAACGGATTGTCAATGATGTGGACAGCCGCGATTACCTGGATGTGGTGGAGGAAGAAGTCCGTTCCTGGAGCTATATGAAGTTCCCTTATATCAAGGAACTGGGCAAAGAGAACGGCTGGTACCGGGTCGGTCCGCTGGCCCGCCTCAATGTCTGCGATTTCATTCCCTCGCCCAAGGCACAGGCGGCCTTTGAGCAATTCCGTGCTTATACCAAGGGCAAGCCCAATCATATGAGCATGCATTACCACTGGGCCCGCCTGATTGAGACCCTGCATGCGGCGGAGATGATGAAGGAGCTGCTGCTTGACCCGGATCTTCAGAAAACCGATCTGGTCACCAAGGGAGAGCGGTGCGGTGAGGGGATCGGGCTGCTTGAGGCTCCAAGAGGAACCCTGTTCCACCATTATCAGGTCAATGAGCAGGATCTGATCACCATGTGCAATCTCATCGTCTCGACCACCAATAATAACGAACCCATGAACCGGGCTGTCAACGCTGCCGCTGTTGCCCAGATGACCGGTAAGGCCGAGATCACCGAACCGATGATGAACGCGGTTGAAGTGGCGATCCGGGCCTATGACCCCTGCCTGAGCTGCGCCACCCACGCTATGGGCCAGATGCCCCTGGAGGTCACTCTCTACGATGCTGCCGGAGCTGTGGTTGATCAGCAAAGGAAGGGGATGTGAGGTCGCGACCTTCTGTACTTGTCTACGGCTTTGGCAATCCGGGCCGGGAAGATGACGGGGCCGGGGTGGCCTTGGCAGAGCAAATCCGGGCAGCGGCCCTGCCCGGCGTGACCACGGACAGCAATTATCAGCTCAACGCGGAGGATGCCCTGCTCCTCACTGAGTATGATATCGTTGTCTTTGCCGACGCCACCCGCAATCCGGTTGATGGTTTTCGCTTTTCCCGCCTGGAACCTGATGCCTCGGTGTCCTTTACCACTCATGCCATGTCGCCTGGATCGGTGCTGACTCTCTGTTCCCAGTTGTATGGAAAAACCCCACCGGTCTATATGCTGGAGATCGCCGGGGTGTCTTTTGAGCTGCGGGAGGGGCTTACTGCTGAGGCGGCAGAGAATACGGGGGCGGCAGGCGCATTCCTAATTGAGCTGCTGAGCAGGCCCGATATACGCCCTGACACAAATTTAGTGCAATTTTTTCAGAGTTCGCTCCTTGCAGGAGAAAATCTAGAGCTGACCAGAAGCAACGAACTGCCGAGGGATATTGAGCTGTGAAAAAAAAGATCGTGCGAATTGCAGAAAAAGATCGCGTGCTTTCTCCGGTTGAAAATACCTGGGACAGTTTTTTCATATCTGACGAAAAAGTAACAGATGATTTTATGACAGAACGCGCTTCGCAGGGACAGCAAGAAAGGGAAGCGTTCTGATGCTGAAACGGGTGAAAAATTGGCTGGAGGAAACAGCCTGATTCGGCTCAAGGATGAGGCAAGTAACCATACGTAAGCAAGAGGGGAAATCATGACAAAAGTAATTGCACAGCAGGCCAGTGATCTGTGGGCCTTAAAAAAAATACAGTCCCTTGTCGGTTTGGAAGCGACTCTTTTGAAAAAACAAATCGTCACGGTTCAGGACAGGATCAGCGAATTTGAGACCAGATACGGAAATCTCGACGGGGAAACGATGTACGGGCAGGTCGATGATATGGAACTGATTGAATGGGAAGGTGAGATTGAAACGCTGGGGCGTCTGCGCAGCAAACTGACTCGTCTGGAAGAAGTCGGTTTTGAACATGAATGAGTATCTTGCCCGGCTTGAGATACGGATTCAGTCCTGCTTTCTCATGGCAGCGTATAAGTTGAATATCGACAGAAAAACGCAGGACCTGGCATTCGTTGCCGGACAAATTGACTTCATTGACGGTTCAACGCTGGACTTCAAAGAGTTTGTCGAAAAAGAAGATGACGAGATCGAAAAATACAAGTACGGATATAACTTCCGCAAGGATTCCAATTTGCTGTTTCGGTATGATAATGCTGCTGATCCCGGCGCGAGACACTTGGCCTCATTCCCTCATCACAAGCATACAGCAGACGGCAAAATTATTACGTCTCATGAGGTCGGTTTTGAAGAAGTGCTCAAAGAAATTGAGGGCTATATTCAGAACAATTGGGAACATTGAGCGATAGAAACAGAACGGGAGTAATTCATGAACCGCTTTGCCCGTTTGAAGCTGAAAACTGTTGTCACTCTGCGTCACGAGGTGGGTAACAACCT
>JBATKL010000412.1:0-1623 GCA_049669385.1 Candidatus Electrothrix sp.
TCATAGGTTATACCCTTGCCACTCCCTCTCTCATCTTACCCGCAGGTAGTGCATTTGAAAAAGCTTCTTATTGATCGTCACGGATTTGTTGAAGCGGTGGGGTGTGAAAGGGAGATGGGGGTACGGAATGTTCGGCGGGGAAATACATGAATTGGTCAGGCATGAAGGGTGAAAATGGAAGGTATCAGGTCACGTCTAACTTTTCAATTTTTATGGATATGTGTCTAATTATTTTCAGGACCAACAACTCTGCAAAGGTCATGCCCACATTTTTTACATTTTCCACGTAAAATCAAATCTTCCTGAATCATTTTCGTTGACTTTAGCAAGATAGAAACAGAGGTGCAGCAATTGTTACACCAAACATTTGCCAAAATTTTTTCTTGTGGGCACTGGTTCCGCTTGGTTCAGCTCTTAAATCCTTTTAATCTCAAAACATCTTCAAGTGTCATTCCTTCTTCAATGACACCTAACGTTACCGCTGGAACTTCTTTGGTTGTGTAATGGACGCGAACAAAATTGTGAATTATCCATATCACATCCAACCGCCCCTGGAGTCTTTCAACTTTTTTAGCGTAAGTATTAGTTTTTCGACGGAAAGCCGAACACATCCTCCTGAGAGCGGCATTGAATGCTTCCACATGATTCGCATGGATATCGGAATTTTCGATATTTTGAGTTGTATTGGGGTGTTCTGATTGCGGAGCCTGATATTTTTTTCGCTTACGTCCAGGTTTCTTTTTTTGCGACCCCTTATTTTTCACTCTTACCTTAACGCCTTTCTTCAGGGTTTTACGAGGACGCCCCCTCTTTCCCGTTTGCAAGAGTTCATAACAAATTTCAAACAATATATTACCGTAACGTCGTTCACCATCAGTCAAGAGTGTGAGATCATCTGTCTTCTTGATGACTTTAAGCAATACGCGCATTGCTTTTTTGAACAGCCGTTCATCCTTTTTTCCACACTCCAACGCCCAAATAAAACGAGAAGCTCTATCCATTAAGACGATGGTCCATCCTTCAGATTCGCTTGGCGGCACATTTTTACCAATTTTTGTATACAGCTCGTCACCTTCAACAATTAATTGAATAAACTGATGACACAATGAATACAACATCAAAGTTTGTTGTAACGATGACAAACGATTTTGCCAACGATAAATACTGTTTTTTCCTACAGAAAAAACTCTTGTCAGCGCATTGATGCCCATGCCTTCACTCAATGCGGTCAATATCATTACGATTCGAAAAACAGGCGTTTTCAACCCTTCTAGTATCGTATTTCTTGTTTCTGAAAAACAAGAATCACAATCATTACATTTATAAAGTTGACGTTCTTCCCCGCTGTGAATTACATATTTTTTAAAACTTGGTATGAAGTCCCTTTACATTCAGGACAATGTTTATCAATAAAGCTCATGTTAGTCTCCTTTTTTCAGGTAGAGACTAGCACAAGCTTGCACATTAATCAACTAAAATATTAGCTACATATACTGATAATCATACGGAACCAGTGCCAATACAACTCAAAATATCGAAAATTCCGATATCAATGCGAATCATGTGGAAGCATTCAATGCCGCTCTCAGGAGGATGTGTTCGGCTTTCCGTCGAAAAACTAAT
>JBATKL010000413.1:0-4707 GCA_049669385.1 Candidatus Electrothrix sp.
GGCATCAATCTCTTTGACCAGGTGCCCCTTGGCCAATCCGCCGACAGCTGGGTTGCAGGACATAGCCCCGATGGTGTCGGCATTAATAATACAGACTAGGGTCTTGCAACCCATTCTCGCGGCAGCCAATGCCGCTTCACAGCCAGCATGTCCGGCTCCTATCACGGCGATATCAAAATCAGTCATGGTTTTTTTTACAGGTATTATGTATAAAAATGGATAATGTCTCGGGGCAGCTGGATATTTCCTGCTTCAGCGCCGTAGAGAGTCATATTGTGTCTTTTCAATCAGGTGAAGACAAAGAGATAAACTGCACACAGAGCCGGGATATGCTGCGGAACAGCAACATAACAGGTTCGTCGTAAAACTGAAAACCGAAATTCAATCTCCCCCGCAGTTTGCGGTGAAAATTTATGCATTTCCTCTCCATCATCCATATCATCGGCCTACTGCTGACAGCAACCGGCAGCTCAATGCTTTTTCCTCTCTTTTGCGCGATCTATTATGGGGAATCGGATGTTATTGCCTTCCTTCTTGCGATTCTTATTAACGTCGGCATAGGCCTTCCCAGTTGGCTCTATACCAAAAAGCATACAGAGCTGAATATCCGTGACGGCATTATTATTGCGGTTGTGGGCTGGATTATCGTGTCTTCCGCATCCAGCCTGCCCTTTATGATCCACGGCTCCATTCCTTCCTTTACGGATGCCTTTTTTGAGATGATGTCCGGTTACACCACCACCGGAGCAACTATTCTCACTAATATTGAGGCATTGCCCCACGGCCTACTTCTCTGGCGGAGCGAAACCCATCTCCTCGGCGGCATGGGCTTTCTCACCCTGATTATCCTCTTTATGCCCAAGGGGATGGGCGGCTTACGTCTGTTTCGGGCAGAGTCCAGTCCGGGCCAATCCTTTACTGGGGAAAAATTTGCCGCACGAACCAAGGATACGATGGTTCGCCTCTGGTCTGTCTATCTGGGGCTCAACCTCCTCCAGGTCATCCTATTGGCGGGCGGGGGCATGGAACTGTTTGATGCGCTCTGCACCGCCTTCGGAACCCTGTCCACATCAGGATATTCACCCAAAAATGCCAGCATCGGCTTTTATAATAATGCCTATTTTGATTGGGTGATTATTTTCTTCATGTTTCTTGGCGGCACAAGTTTTGTCCTTCTCTATCACATGATGTACGGCGGTATCAAGGAGATCATCCGTAACACCGAGTTTAAATGGTATGCCTTCCTGATAGCCTTTTTTTGCCTAGCTGTTTCCTTGATTCTCTGGTGGCATGGCACCTATTCCGGCATCGTGGATTCTGTTCGCTATGGCACCTTTCAGGTTATGTCTCTGCTCACCACCACTGGATTTGCCACGGCGGATTATGAGCAATGGCCGCAGGCAGCCCAGATGTTTCTCTATGTTTCCTGCCTGATCGGCGGTTGTGCCGGTTCAACAGCCAGTGGCATCAAAATTGTTCACTATGTCATTATCTGTAAATTTATCTGGGGCACGGTCAAGAAATCCTTTTTCCAGCCCATGTCTATTGTCTCGGTGCGACTGAACGGCAAACAGATCGACGTGTCTATGATCAATATGGCGATCTGCTATTTTATCGTTAATATCTTTATTATCTTTATTGGGGGTTGTTTTATGACCCTCGTGGATGATATGGATTATGTCACAGCCATGAGTTCTGTGATTTCCGCTCTGATGACCATCGGTCCCGGCTTCGGAGAAATCGGGCCGTCAGAAAATTTCTACGCTATTTCAAATATCGGCAAATGGTTCCTGTCCTGGAATATGATGGTGGGACGCCTGGAACTTTTTTCTGCTTTGGTGATCTTTTATCCTTCGTTTTGGAAGAGGTAGAAAAACGATCGTATCGGAATTTGTAGGGGTAGGCCCCTGTGCCTACCCGTTTAATGCGCATGGAAGGTTCAGGGCGAACACAGGGATTCTCGCCCCTACGGCAACATTCCCGCACTCAGGCTATGATTATCGACCCCAAAAAACCTCCTGCTGCTCGCTTAACAGATCAATTCACCATCTGTCCGAGCTGCGATCTTCTGTTGGAAGAAATTCAACCCCCGTTGGTCGACAGGTCCGCCGATACACCGGTCTGCCCCCGCTGCCTACGCCGTCTGCACAGAAGACGCCCGGATTCCATCCGCAGAACTTTGGTCCTGTCGCTCACTGGCCTCCTGCTCTACCTGCCAGCAAACTTCGCGCCGCTACTCACCTTTAATATACTGGGAGCAGCCACAAGCAGCTCGTTGTTTCAGAGCACCTTGAGTATGTTTGATCAGGGAGAGTATCTTGTCGGTATTTTGGTCGTGCTGACTGGCCTTATTTGCCCCTTCATGACCCTGTCTCTGCTCTTTGGGGTATCATTGGGGCTTTTCCTTGGCTGGCAGCAACGATGGATGAAGGTTTTCCTGCACTGGTATCATCATTTGACGGAATGGGCCATGACAGATATCTACCTGATCGCCGTGTTCATCACCATTATCAAGATGAATCATGCAGCGGCAATAGGCTACCACCTGGGATTTTTCTGTTTTATCAGTCTGGTGGCTGCAACCGTGGCTGCACAGGCCTCCATCGACCAAAGCCTGTTCTGGGAAAAACTAGACCGAAGCAAGATCGACGAACGCCCGAGTATACCTGCAAAGACAACGGCGCAAAGCGGCAGAGAGGCAGGTTTCCTCCTCTGTCAGAGCTGCCATAAAATTACTCCTCTTCCGCCCAGGGATCAGCAAAAAAATCAACGAGAAAACCAAAAGGAACAGATGAGCTGCCCCCGTTGTGGTGAGAGACTGCATCTCCGCAAAGAGAACAGCATTGATCGGTCCTGGGCCCTGATCACGACGGCTCTGTTACTTACCCTGCCAGCCAACCTGCTGCCCATTATGTCGGTTTCCTCCTTGGGGAACGTTAGCAAGAGCACCATCATCGACGGGATCATCCTTTTTTTTAGGGAGGGTTCCTACGGCATCGGCCTGGTTATCCTGACCGCATCGGTTCTGGTTCCCCTGTTCAAGATAATCGGCATGAGCTTGATCCTGATCTCCATCCATAATAAATGGACAACCTGGCTTCGCCACAAGGCAATGATGTTTCGCTTTATTCAGTTTGTCGGACGCTGGTCCATGCTGGATATCTTTGTCATTGCCCTGCTCTGCTCATTGGTGCGCTTTGGTAGCCTCTCCTCAGTGGATACGGCCCCGGCAGCCCTCTATTTCAGCGCGGTTGTCCTTTGTACCATGTTTGCCGCCATCAGTTTTGATCCCCGGCTACTCTGGGACAGTGCGGAACAAGGAGCAACTGCCGAGGCTACAACAACCGATTAATTGGGTCGTTCTTCCGCAGTGCCCAGCACCTTGCCCCAAATCTCTTTTTTCATCTCCTCGGTCGGTTCCGGCTCGTTCCATTTGATAAATTGCTCCGTGACTCGCATAAAATCACCGTTATCTTTTTTGCATTGCTCGCAAATGGATTCCGCCTGATCGCGGTACATAATGATCTTACTGGCAGGTTCGCCAGCAAGGTCGACTGCTGCCATCTTGCGGCACCCGCAATCCAGCCGGATAACGGCCACGCCTACTGCATCGGGGCTGCCTTCAAAGATGCCTTCAATCATTGCTCTTTCACCCTTTTCCGGGTTTCTCTTCTCTTCTGCTGTCATTGTTTTCTCGTTGTTTTTTGTATGTATTAATATTGTATTCCTCACGTCATCTTCCCTGAATTCCCGCAATCTATTCGTTTCCGTTGCATCGGTCAAGCGGGGATTCCCAACCTTTCTTGCTTTGCTTATTCTTATCCTTATGCACATTTGACAAAATGTACATACTCTCATATTGTACTGCGAAGCTATTTTGTTTTGCCGCGTATCCTGCGACGTTAATCAGAAATACAGAGGTGCTTAAAATGCCCGGAACCAAAAGGCTTGTTATGAACTTAGCGCCCTGCGGACGGGTTTTTAGTCCTGAGTGTATTCCATTGTTTCATGATTACAATTTGGACATCCAAGAACAGGCATAAAGCCATCATAATAATACCCATTAAACTTGGCTGAACCTATTTCTGCATCGATAACAGCCTCATTAACACCAATCTCAAACTGACAAAGAGAACAACGGTAGTTGTATTCCTCTGGCGGCGGGCCGAACGGTATGTCCCCTTCTCTTTTCAAACCACTCCTTAACTCCATACTTATCCTGCTTGATCAGCTTTTCCTCATCAAAGAGATATCCGTACTTCGGATGCCAAATCTTCCACAAAATCATACACCCACCGCAATACTTACAAACAAAAGGATCCTTCCCTGTGATATCACGGTATCTTTCCTGGTATTTCTTGGGAAATACAACCTCATAAGCCCCAATAACCGTCTTGCCTATTTTACGTATTCCCTCTTTGATGATTTCGCACCATTTACTAAAACTCTTTGTTGCCTGAAGACCATAATACCGTACTCGTTTGAATCCATTCACCAGTATATGTTGCACCATTCTGCCTATGAATATAAAAACGGGAACTTCTTCAACCTTTATTACTTTACTCTTATGATCACGATACCAATATGTTACTGACTTACCGTCATACTCTACAATACGGCTGACCGCGATAGGAGGCGAAGCAACGTATTTGGCTAAATATCGAGCCAATCCTTTACACTTTTCAGGAACCTTACCTTTTGTTACAT
>JBATKL010000414.1:0-2590 GCA_049669385.1 Candidatus Electrothrix sp.
GGTCAAGAGGTGTTGAGCAAGCTGCGGAACAGAGCGTATGATTGCCTGATTATGGGGATTGAATTTCCTGATATGTCAGCTCATTCTCTGCTGAAACATCTGAAAGAAGAGAAAGTGCATGTTCCGCCCGTCATTGTCTATACCGGCAAGAAAATTTCATGGGAAGAAAGCGCGGAACTGGAGCAGTATGCCAACTCCATTATCATAAAGGGTGTCATGTCTGAGGAACGTCTGCTTGATGAATCCTCGCTCTTTCTTCATCGGATAATCAGTGATCTGCCGGAAAAGAAACAGCGCATGATGCGGAATCTTCATGAAGATGATGTGATTTTTGAGGGAAAACGTATTCTTCTTGTTGATGATGACATGCGAAATCTCTTTGCCTTGGCCAAAGTCTTGGGTGATAAGGGGATGCAAACGGTCAAGGCGGAAGACGGTGCAGCCTCCTTGGCTGCTCTGGAGCAGCAAGAGGCGTTTGATCTCGTGCTGATGGATATTATGATGCCGGTGATGGACGGCTATGAAGCTATAGAAAAGATTAGAAGTCAGCCGCAATGGAAGGATCTGCCGATTATCGCCCTGACTGCAAAAGCAATGAAGGATGATCGCAGTCGCTGTCTTTCTGTCGGAGCCAATGATTATTTAGCAAAACCTGTGGATGTGGATCGACTGCTGGCTCTATTGCGTCTTTGGTTGTATCGGTAATCTGGATGTTTCAAACGGACAAAAGGTATCCTTATGAGGGGGTGTAACAATGAAAAAACAGAAAATATCGGTGCTATTACAGCGTGTTGATACCCAATGGATATTTCTCTTCTTGGTTTGTCTGGTCTCCCTTCTTGTTGCCCCATACGTTGTCGTTGCCAGGGGGAATTGTACAGAAACTGACCGGTTGTTGATCGGTACGGGCCCCTATTATTATACAGATAAACTGCGACAAGGGCTTGAGCCTCTTGTTGAATATCTTTCCAGGGAATTAGACAGAGATGTTCAACTGATTATCACAAAAAATTATGAAGAATTAGCCGATAAGGTGGAGGATGGGGGCATTGATATAGGGTTTTTCAGCCCGGTTCTCTATGTCCAGTTGAAACAACGGTATCCTCAATTGAAGTATTTGGTCACCTCGCAACTCACCGAGGGGGGAAAGAAAATATCCTCTCATTTTGGTTGGATTATTGTCCGGAAAGACTCCAGTATAACCAAGGTCAAGCATCTCCGGGGCAAGAGCTTTGCCTTTACCAATAAACACTCATCGTCCGGGTATATTTATCCGCAAGGATATTTTCAACGGCGAGGGCTTGTGAGCGAGGCTTTTTTTTCCCGGACTATCTTTGCCGGTACCCATGAAGAGGTAACGGACATGATTGCTGAAGGAGAAGTGGAAACAGGGGTGAGTTATGATGTTAATATCTGGAGTGCAGAGGAAAAATACGGCAGAATTTTTCGGCGGATTAAAAAAGTAGGCCCTATCCTTAATCCAAGCTTTGCAGCCAATGAGCATCTGGAGGATGCCCTCTGCGAGCAGATTATTACTGCCTTGGAAAATGTGCCTCGGAAAGTCCTGAAAAGGGATTTGGTGTATACAGGATTTCGACGGCTTTCGGAAACGAGTTTCACCGTTGTTGCAGATTTACTGAAAATCGTTGAATAGAATGAAGGAAGCAAGAGAAGAACAGAGCACACATGTTATCGGTGGACTCGGCAGGACCCTTTTTTGGACCTTCCTGTTACTCGCCCTAGGACCATTGTCTGTTGTCAGCTATATCAGTTATCAGAATGCCACGGAAAGTCTTCGGCATGAGACAACAGAAGCCCTGAGGGCAGCGATGGACTACAAGCTTGATCTTATAAGGAAATATTTTAATGAGATAGATATAGGTGTCAATCTGCAAGCGGAGCTGTCCACCAATATCAATATGATGCGGAGACTCAGTGCTGCCTTTAAGGAAAGCGGCTTTTCTTTGCCGGAGTTTATCTCTACCACTGATTGGGAAATTATTAACACCGAGAATGGAAATTCTTTGCGTGCTTATCAGAGTGCCTATGCTTACCAGGATGTCTACCTTATTGATATGTCGGGGTACGTACTGTATACCGCTTCTGAACAACATGTTGGAGATAATGTCTTAACGGAGGAATATGGGCTTCAGAAGTTGACCTGTGCCTACGAGGCTGCTTTGGATACCGGGGGAAGCAGCGCCCTTTCTGATTACGGTTTTGATGAGAACAACGTAGGAAAAATATCTTTATTTCTGGCCAGAGCCCTTGAAGATGATGAGACAGGTCAGAAGATCGGCGTCTTAGTTTTCGAACTCCCGTATAATCAGCTGGATAGTTACATGCAGGCCCACTTCGGCCTTGGGGATTCCGGCGAAACCTATTTGGTGGGAACAGATTTTCTGATTCGTTCACGTCTCCGTTTTTTAGATGATGCTGTCATCCTCCAAACCGGGATAGAAACAGTCTTGCTGTATGATTGGCTGGAAGAACATGAAAAATGGCGGCGTCTGCATGAGCAGTTCCCAGAGAGTGCTTTTCCCGCCCCGCGTTCCACAAAAGAAACGATCTATGTCAATTATCAGGGGAT
>JBATKL010000415.1:0-1933 GCA_049669385.1 Candidatus Electrothrix sp.
GGTATGCACCGGAAATCCGCAACTGCCGGATGCCGTGTCAATCATGTACTCACCCGCCTGCGGGTTGAGCATCTGCACGCACATGTCAATGACATGCCGTGGCGTGAAATACTGGCCTTTCTCGCCCTTGGATGACTTGTTCACCAGATATTCAAAGGCTTCATCCACTACCAGCAGGTTGGAGTTGAACAGCTTCACATTCTGGAGACTGGACACACAGACGGATAAATGACTGTCCGACAATTCAAAGGCGGAGCCTTCAGGAAAAACGCCCTGCCATTTCTTTTTTGCAGCATCAAACAGACCCTGAAGTTTCTTTTTCAGCTCAGTGTCGGTCTGACCCGTGTTCCTGAACTCCATAACCCGGAATCCATCATCCGCAATGCCGCTTACCGCCTGCCGGAGCGCGTCATAATCCTGTCCGCCCAAATAAGACGGCGTATCCCCGTATTCCGGGGTCGGCTCCTGCACAGCGGTCTGTGTGACCTGCCGGAGAAAATAGTTGATGATTTCCTTGTCTTTCCGGCTTAAATATTCGTCATAGAGCTTGGTGAAGATCAGCTTGAACACCTCTTCAAACACATCCACCCCGGCATTGGCAAGGACTTCATCCTCCATCTCTTTGATGATGTTTTTCAAAGACTTGCGTTCCGTGGCAATCTTGTCCTTGATAATCAGGTCTTTCAGGGTGAACCGCTCGTTCAGGATATCCTGAAGGGTCTGCGTTTCCTTGGGGATATCGGTTATATCCTCAAAATAATTAGGGTCTTTGCGGTGGTAATAGGAAATCTGTTCCCCGTTTGTCCACACCCCGACAGGAGAACCGGTACCGTTGCAGTAAGAGCGGAGCTGCTGCTTGCCGTCCTTGAGTTTCGGCTTTTTCACCTCCACCAGAATATAGGGCGTGTCGGGCCGGTCTTTATCCAGCACGGCGATATCCGCCTTTTTCTTCTCCCTGCCGAAGGTAACAGAGTATTCAAAAACAATCCGTTTTTTCGGGTATCCGTATTCATGAATGAGCCGTGCCGCGTACAGCTGTCGGACAGTCTCTTCCGGCTTCAGCAGGATATCTCTGCCCCGGATCAGGCATTTTACATACGGCTTTTCCTGCCCTCCGACAATTTTTAGGAAAATATTTTCCCGCAAGGCGGCAATTTCATCTTTCGTGAACAGGGACAGATTGTAGTTGCTATCCTTGAAGATTGTTTGAAGAATATCCGGTTCAGTCATTGGTTATTTCAAGAAATGTTTCAGGTGATAAAAGCATGAGAAAGGCATCATATACTATTCGTTCACTGTCCGTAAACACCTTTTCCTTATTGATAGAAAACAGGCTGCCCTGTAGAGCGGATCAGTGAAAAGCCCTTTACATCCCTGCATAAACAGCTTAATATAATGAGTAGAAAGGTTCCTCCCTGATGATAAAAAATCAAGGGTTTCTTCTGAAAGGATAGTCAGGGGGGTCAGATCGGGCAGCTTTCCAGGAGGCTGCCCTTTTTTATATCTCCAGTTCGCTCTTTATCCCTTCCCGCAACGCATCATAAAAAAGCCTGTCCCCGGATTCCCATTTCCTGAGTATCGTCCAATTGCAGTAATCCGCAAGCTGTAGCTCCATATTCGACATTGAGGCGTGATGCAGCACCCGAAACCGACAACGCACAGGGCATTTTTTCAAAGGGAGGATAAACAGGAGCGGGAGACGTGTCAATGGTTCTTCAGTGGATGAAAAAATATCCCGTCTGTATCTTTTCAGGGCCGATAATTTGCCCCCACAAGCGAAAAAGTGGGGGCAGTGTGGGGGCTGGAAGATCAAAAAAGAAAAAGGGACTCAGCTTAAAACAAGCTAAGTCCCTGTATATATTGGTGGGCCGTGAAGGATTCGAACCTTCGACCAATTGATTAAGAGTCAACTGCTCTACCAGCTGAGCTAACG
>JBATKL010000416.1:0-2838 GCA_049669385.1 Candidatus Electrothrix sp.
AAAAACGCTGCTACCTATGTAAAAAACGGCTGTACAACCTTTTTCTGAAGCACCTGCATCAGGAGGGTATAACCACCTTGATGGACGGCACTAATCGTGACGATGTACGCCAAGGAGAAACAGGGCGTCCCGGCCTGCGTGCTCTTATCGAACTTGGCATCTGCTCTCCATTAGCAGACTGCGGGCTGAATAAAGAGATTATTCGGGCTCTGAGTCGTAATCTAGGCCTTGACACTGCTGACCATCCTTCCTCATCATGTCTTGCCACCAGGATTCCTCATGGGGTGCTCATTACTTCTGAGCGTCTTAACAAAATTGCCGAACTTGAGCAGATCCTGGAGGAAAATGGTTTTACCGGATGCCGGGTTCGTTTGAACGCAAGCGCAGAACAAATTGTTTTTGTGGAATTGCAGCAGGCTAGCCTTCAGCAGCTCTCCTCTGATTCCATGAGAAAGCATATCGTCACTCTGCTAAAAAAGAAGGGCGTTCTCAAGATTTATCTTGACTTAGAAGGACGTTGACAGATGCTTCGCTATCCAGTTTAATACTGCCTGCTGCAGATATCCTCTACCCTACTATAGAGGAACAGAGAAGATTTTTTATCTTTGACAAGAGACTATATCACGTTATGTAGTCTGACATATCGAACGCAGTGATACAACGGTTATATATAGAACCAGTTACTGAAATTCGTACTATAAAAGAGAGGAAAAGGATAATGAACAAGAAAGAATTGGTTGAAGCCATGGCCGGGGCAGCTGATATCAGCAAGTCAGCAGCAGAAAAAGCACTCAATGGTATGCTGATGAGCATTACAGAGGCCCTTTCCGACGGCGACAAAGTCACACTGGTCGGGTTCGGCACCTTTTCCACAGCCAACCGTGCAGCACGACAGGCGAAGAATCCTCAAACAGGTGCAGTTATGGAAATTCCTGCTAAAACAGTGGCAAAGTTCAAGCCGGGCAGCAAGCTTTCCGAGGCTGTCAAATAGAGTATTAACGAAAAAAACACCTCGTTATTTTTCAGTTTCAGGAAATTTTAAACTTGCCAGCATCGTCAGATCATATTATATAAATTTTATCTTTAATAAGAGAAAGACGGACAATTTTGGCAATACATAATTTCATGTCGGGAAGTGGCTCAGCCTGGTAGAGCACAGCGTTCGGGACGCTGGGGTCGGAGGTTCGAATCCTCTCTTCCCGACCATTGATTTTTCAGTTAGAGAGCTGACAGGTTTCGTTCTGTATAATAAAAAATATACAGGCGAAGCCTTTTTTTTTGCCCGCTAGAGAACAACTATAAAGAGAACAAACATGGACAAAACTATATTGGTCACAGGCGGCTGCGGATTTATTGGCGCAAATTTTGTCCGCCTCCTCCTTGAGACACGTCAGGACTGGCGAGTTATCAATCTCGACAAACTCACCTACGCTGGCAACCTGCATAATCTTGAGGACGTCAGCGAGCATCCCAACTATCGTTTTGTCCGAGGTGATATCTGCGATCAGGCCCTTTTAGACAGCCTGTTTCAGGAAGAACAGATTGATACGGTGGTTCATTTCGCTGCCGAGTCTCATGTTGATCGTTCCATAACCGGTCCGGCTGAGTTCATCCGAACAAATATCACCGGCACCTTCACCCTGCTTGAGGCCGCTAAAAAACAATGGTTCGATAACGGACAGGGACACAAAAAAGAGCAATGCCGTTTTCTCCACGTCAGCACGGATGAGGTTTATGGCTCCCTGGGAGCAACCGGTTTTTTCACCGAACAAACCCCGTATGATCCCCGCTCTCCCTACTCGGCTTCTAAAGCATCCTCGGATCATCTGGTGCGGGCCTACTTCCACACCTACGGCCTCCCTATCCTGCTGACCAACTGCTCGAATAATTATGGGCCTTACCAATTCCCGGAGAAATTGATTCCCTTGGTACTCAACAACGGTATGCAGGGAAAAGAACTTCCGGTTTACGGCGACGGCGGCAATGTGCGCGATTGGCTCTATGTGCAGGATCATTGTGAGGCTATCGTTCGCGTACTCGAACAAGGACGCTTAGGAGAATCCTATAATATTGGCGGGCATAACGAAAAAAACAACCTCCAGGTTGTAGAGCTCCTCTGCGATATGCTTGATGCAAAGCTTGGGCTCCTCCCCTCTGGTGAAACGAGACGTTCTTTGATCACCTTTGTGAAAGATCGCCTTGGTCATGATCGCCGCTATGCCATTGATGCGGATAAGATCGACCGCGAATTGGGCTGGACCCCGAAATACACCTTTGAACAGGGCATTGAAAAAACCGTCGCCTGGTACCTGGATAATCAGGCATGGATGGAATCGGTTATGGACGGTTCCTATCAAGAATACTATGCAGCGATGTACGACAAGTAACCGCCCTCTTTTCTTAATTTCAGACAGAATCAGCAGCTATGAAGGTACGAGCAACATCTCTCCCTGACGTCCTTATTATTGAACCCAAGGTCTTTGGCGATGACCGGGGCTTTTTTTTCGAGAGCTTCAACCAGCGCCACTGGCAGGAGGCCACCGGTCTGAAGACCACTTTTGTTCAGCACAATCACTCTTCGTCCGGCAAAAATGTTCTGCGCGGACTCCATTACCAGGTTCAGCAACCACAGGGAAAATTGGTACGAGTCATTGCAGGCGAAGTTTTTGACGTGGCCGTAGATCTGCGTAAAAATTCTCCGACCTTCGGTCAATGGGTGGGTGAATACCTTTCTGCTGAAAACAAGCGGCAATTTTGGGTGCCGGAAGGTTTTGCCCACGGATTTCTGGTTCTTTCTGAAAAGGCGGAGTTTCTCTATTTGGCAACAGCTTATTATGC
>JBATKL010000417.1:0-8104 GCA_049669385.1 Candidatus Electrothrix sp.
GTCAGAATGCCTTACCCTTGTTGGGTGCCTTTGCTCTGGGTGCCCAGCGTCTTTTGCCGGGCTTGCAGCAGATATATTATTCTTGGTCCATCACCAACGGCAATCATGCTGTGTTGGCTGATGTTGCTGCTTGGCTAGTTGTTGCAAATGACAGGGAAGCAGCGACAGAAGATGCTTTGATTTCGGTCTCGGATTTCAATGAAAAAATAGAGCTACAGGATATCAGTTTTTGCTATGCGGGTACTGACAAGGAGATTTTGTCTGGTATCCGACTGACTATCCCTAAAGGATCTAAGATAGGATTCATAGGAACAACAGGCAGTGGTAAAAGCACATTATTGGATATTATTATGGGGTTGCTTGTGCCGACTGAAGGGTCTTTACGGATTGATGGCAAGGATATTGATTCTTCTAACGTGCAGGCGTGGCAGCGGAATATCGCCCATGTCTCGCAGGCTATTTTTTTAGCTGACGGATCCATGCTGGAAAACATCGCCTTCGGAATACCGGTAGAAAAAATTGATATCGAGCAGGTAAAAAGAGCAGCCGGGCTGGCTCAGATTCATGATTTTATAGAAACCTTGCCGGACGGGTATCAAACCTTGGTCGGCGAACGGGGAGTGCGCCTCTCCGGCGGCCAGAGGCAGCGTATCGGGATTGCCCGTGCCTTGTACAAAAAGGCGAATGTTCTTGTGCTGGATGAGGCGACCAGCGCCCTTGATGATAGAACGGAAAAGGCCGTGATGGCGACGATTGATAGCTTGGATGACGATCTAACTGTTTTGATAATTGCTCATCGGCTTTCTACTTTGGAGGGGTGTGATGCGGTTGTTGAGTTATCGCAACGGGGAATCGTTATTAAAGAAAATTGATTTCATGGGTCAGGAAACAACAGGTTGTTAATGGAAAATCAATGAGTTGTCATTTAATTTTAATCCCTGCAAAATTAAAAATTTAATATACTACTATCTCCCCATTCGCTTATTTTTTTGTAGTTTGAGGAATTTTTAACTCCCTGTACTTACGTGATTTATTTTTTTTGCGCAAAATCAATCCCAGATGGTTTTTCGCTCCACATGTTGAAGAACGAAAAATTTGTTGCCACATAAACGAATTTCACCCTTTCCGACATCGAAATCAGGATTTTTTAGTCAGGTTTGGTGAAATTCTCCGAACTGCGTTTTGTCTTGTCTGTATTTTTTGTTTTCAAAAGCTTGCCGATCAGTGCATGTTAACGGGATTACTTCTCCTTTAATTTTACATGATCGGTAAGCTTTTTACATATTTTGCTGAAATTAACAGAATCCGTTATAAACAGGAAAAATCAGTGAGCTATCTTCAGTTGCTCAATTACAACTAATTGATTTAAGTATGTTCTGTTAGGGTGCCCCTAAAAAGAATTGCTGAATACTACGGGTGTGCTCGCAAAATTTACCAAACCATTGAGTAAGGAGCGGATTTTGGTGCTCAATAGAATGAAGATCGCTATCCTCCTACCTGATTTGCGAGGAGGTGGTGCTGAGCGCCTCCATGTTAACCTTGCTAATCATTGGATCACGCAAGGCCATTCAGTCGAGTTTGTTCTTATGCAAAAATATGGTGAGTTGCTGCCCCTGCTTTCGGATGACATCAACGTGATTGAGCTCGGCATTGACCGAATTAGACAAGCTATTTTTCCGTTAAGAATTTACCTGAAAAAATCAAAGCCTGACATTATTCTTTCAGCCATGTGGCCCTTGACCTCGGCGACAGTTATCGCTTGGTTATTATCTGGAAAACAGGGGCATTTATTTTTAAGCGATCATAATCAATTGACCGTTTCCTGTATTCAAGAACTTAACGTGTCAGCTTTTTTTCTTAAATTTTTACTACATGTTACTTATCCTTTTGCTAGTGGCATTATTGCCGTTTCTCAGGGTGTGAAAGAAGATTTACGCCAACTTGGCAGATTCTCAGATGACCAGGTAAAGGTGATTTACAATCCAGCTGCAACTGGTGCGACAGCTTGTTGCGAACAGCAGGTGAGCCGTGGGGCGTTTTGGGGACAAGGTTTTAAATATCATATCCTTTCAGTTGGATCGTTAAAAAAGCAAAAGGACCATGCAACTCTTATCCGGGCTTTTGCACGGCTTCCATCTAAGCTTAAAGCCAAGTTAACGATTTTAGGTGAAGGCCCCCTCAGAAAAGAACTTGAAACCCTTATTGATCATTTGAAATTAAAAGAGCAAGTTATCATGCCTGGCTTTGTAACTGATCCTAAACCGTGGTTTAGTACAGCTGATCTTTTTGTATTATCTTCGCAATGGGAAGGGTTTGGCAACGTACTTGTTGAAGCTCTAGAATGCGGGATTCCTATAGTAAGCACTGACTGTGCAAGCGGGCCTTCTGAAATTCTCGAAAATGGTCGCTATGGTCGATTAGTTTTAGTTGGAAACGAAATAGCTTTGGCAACTGCTATGGGCGAAGCTTTGATCGAAGAGCCGGATCGAGAGTTACTCAAATCCAGAGCGAATGAATTCTCAGTAGAACGCATAAGCGCACAATATCTTAAGTTTTTTAAAGAGGCGATGTGATGCTTTTAACAAAAGAGATGTAGTATGCTTATAGGAAAGCTAAAAACTGGCTTATGGTTTCTGCAACGTCCCACCTGTTGGGTACACGCAGTTGCATTGTTTTTTCGAAAATTTCAGTATGATAAAGATAGGTTACAGTTACGATCTGAGGCTGGAGCTTGGGCGGCTGAGCGTGCGGTAACGGTAGATAAGGCACTTTCGATTATTGGATTGATGGATAATACTGATGATTATATATGTTCCTTGCCTAATTCACTTGTTAAAGAAGCGGAGACCTTGGCCTGTACTTCTGAAGCTAAAATGGGTGGCCCTGGTGACCTCGGTTTGCTTTATGCCGCAACATATCTGTCCAAAGCTACCCGTATAGTAGAAACCGGGGTTGCTTACGGTTGGTCAAGCCTTGCCATTCTGGCTGCTTTGGAACGTCAGGATAAAGCTAGGCTTATCAGTGTAGATATGCCCTACCCAAAAATGGGTAATGAAAATTGGGTTGGGGTAGTGGTTGCCGAGCGATTTCGTAAAAAATGGCATCTCATTCGGGAACCAGATCGCAATGGATTAAAAAAAGCGCTTGCTCTATTTGATGGCTCCATTGATTTATGTCACTATGATTCTGATAAATCTTATCAAGGGCGTCAGTTTGCCTATCCCCTTCTCTGGAACGCCTTGCGCTCGGGCGGAATCTTTATCTCGGACGATATTCAAGATAATTTTGCCTTTAAAGAGTTTGTACAAATCAAAAACGTTCCTTTTGCTGTAACCGAATTTCAGGGAAAATATGTCGGAATTGTATCAAAACCGCTACCGCTTTAGGCCACTTGTGTGAAAAAGGACAAATGGATTTTTTAACACCATGAACAACTCCATTCTTTATATTTCCTACGACGGTATTTTAGAACCCCTCGGTCAATCCCAAGTGCTTGCTTACCTCAATCGTTTGGCGGTAGATTGGCACATTCACCTTATTAGCTTTGAAAAACCCGAAGACTGGATGAATGTCACTGAGCGTGAGCAGATTACTAAAGATCTTGCAGCGGCTGGCATCGTTTGGCACCCACTACGCTATCATAAAAAGCCTTCGGCTTTAGCAACGGCGTGGGATATTTCCTGTGGTATTATAGTTGGTTTATGGTTAGTGCTACGGTATCGCCTACGCATTGTGCATGCTCGCAGCTATGTGCCCTCGGTCATAGCATTGGCGCTCAAACGCTTGACGAGGGTGCGATATATTTTCGACATGCGTGGTTTTTGGGCTGACGAACGGGTCGACGGTGGTTTGTGGGCTGGAGAGGGACGATTATATCATCTGGCGAAATGGTTCGAGAAACGTTTTATTCTCTCTGCGGATTGTGTAGTCTCTCTGACAAACTCGGCAGTTTTAGAGATGAGAACATTTTCCTATCTTCAAGGTCGGATGCCTAATTTTGAAGTTATTACAACCTGTACTGACCTTGAGTTGTTTAAAGGCGCAGATCCTGAAAAAGCAGGAAAAAATGATCAGCCTTTCATTCTCGGATATGTCGGGTCGGTAGGGACTTGGTATTTATTTGATGATGTCTTAAAATTTTTCAAAAAATTACGTAAGCAGGTTCCGGGCGCTGTATTGCATATTTTGAATCGAGGCGACCATGACTATATCCTTGAAAAAATATCTATAGCTGGCATTTCAACAGAGTCATTTCAACTTGATACTGTCGATCATGCGGCAGTTGTTCAAGCAATGCAAAAAATGAATGCAGGCATTTTTTTTTATAAGCCAACTTATTCAAAAATTGCTACGGCACCGACAAAACTTGGAGAATTTCTGGGATGCGGAGTCCCCTGCATAAGTAATATAGGGGTAGGTGATATTCAAGGAATTTTGGAAGGAGAGAGAGTAGGTATTGTTCTTAAAGATTTCTCTGAAACCGATCTGGATCATGGTGTCGAATCACTTATTGAATTAACTCGACAGCCTGATATTCAGCAGTGGTGTCGGCAAGCAGCGGTAAAATATTTTTCTTTGGAGGATGGTGTTGCCGCTTATAACCGTATATATAATGAGTTGGATTAATATTATATTTTTTCAACGCTGCCTGTTTGATTTTTGATTGATGGTAAAAATACTTGGGCTTTCTCTTTACGGGCCGTTAGCTGCCAGTACACGGTACAGGCTGGAGCAGTATATCCCCGGACTGTCCGAATACGATATTGATCTTCAGGTTCATCATCTTCTCGGAGATCAATATTTGCGTAGTCGTTTTGAAGGTGCTCGCTTACCCGTAGCTGCATTGCTCAAGGCTGGGTATGAACGATTATCACTTTTGCTTCGCAGGCAGGAATTCGATGCATTGATAGTACATTGCGAACTCTTTCCATTAATGCCCGGTTGGTTAGAGCGGCTGCTATTGATGAAACCATATCTCTATGATTTTGATGATGCTTTTTATCTGAAATACAAAACGGGCAATTTGTCGATTTTGCGTCCATTGCTTAGCAATAAGTTTGATATGGTTATTGAAGGAGCGGCAGCAGTAACGGCAGGTAATAAAGAATTAATTGCATACGCCCAAAAAATAAATCGCAATTCATATGTATTACCTACAGTCGTAGATACTGATCGATATCATCATGTTGATCATGAATGTGATTTGACTTTCACCGTTGGCTGGATAGGCTCTCCTTCTACATCCAAATATCTTTCAGAGCTTGTGTTGCCACTTTCTGTTTTAGGAAATGAAGGTCCGATTCGTCTTGTAGTTGTAGGAGGTGCGGCACCTGTAGTGCCTAACATTGAAGTAATTCAGGAGAGGTGGGAAGAACAAAAGGAGATATTCCATATCAATTCCTTTGATGTCGGAGTGATGCCCCTTCCTGACAATGGATGGGCGCGGGGTAAATGTGCATTTAAGCTGATTCAGTACATGGCTTGCGAGGTGCCGGTGGTAGCTTCTCGTGTAGGGACGAATATTGATGTGGTTCAATCTGATAGCGGAATATTAGTGTCGAACGAAAATGAGTGGATTAATGCATTGCGAAAAATGAGGGATCAGAATCGGTTGAGACAGCAGATGGGCATAGCGGGCCGCAGACGTATTATTGAAAATTATTCGTTGCATCGTAATGTACCGTTGCTTGCGACAATAATTGACAATATGATCAGGAAAAGGGAGAATCCCAGTGCCTAACAGTAGCATTGATCAACCAACAGTTGCAAGTTTCGGTGATGAATGGTCACGTTTCGACCAGTCCAACCTGTCGAAGGAGGAGTCCTCTAAAATATTCAATGAATATTTTTCGATTTTCCCGTGGGGCGAGCTGCCGTTTAGGCCTGAAGGATTTGATATGGGCTGTGGCAGCGGACGCTGGGCACGCTTGGTTTCTCCACATGTCAACCTGCTACACTGTATAGACCCTTCCGAAGCGATTGAAGTGGCCAGAAGAAATTTGTCTGAGCAGAAAAATATTCAATATCACAGAGGGTCTGTAGATAAACCGGGCATCGCGCAGAACAGTCAGGATTTCGGCTATTCACTCGGTGTATTACATCATGTCCCTGATACTGCATCAGCAATTCGGTCCTGCGTGGAGCTGCTGAAGCCCAGAGCCCCTTTGCTGCTCTATCTTTACTATGCCTTTGATAATCGTCCTTGGTGGTTCCGTCTGATATGGAGGATTTCAGATTTTGGGAGACAAATTATTTTTCGTCTTCCGAGTGAACTGAAACAAATTGTGACAGATGTGATTGCAGTGATGGTTTATTGGCCGCTGGCAAAGATAAGCCTTTTGCTTGAGTGGCTCGGAAGAGAGGTGAGCAGTATTCCGTTATCTTATTATCGAAATCACAGCTTCTATACCATGCGCACGGATGCACGGGATCGTTTTGGTACCCCGTTGGAACAGCGTTTTACTCAGCAACAGA
Organism: Candidatus Electrothrix sp.; assembly: GCA_049669385.1. GTDB lineage: Bacteria > Desulfobacterota > Desulfobulbia > Desulfobulbales > Desulfobulbaceae > Electrothrix. Next base: position 6,475 of record JBATKL010000417.1, read on the forward strand.
TCAGCGAAATGATGGAGGAAGCCGGGTTAATAGATATCCAATTTTCTGATAAAGCTCCGTATTGGTGTGCGGTTGGAAGGCGGGAGTTTTAACATTCATCCAGCGGCGGGCTAAAGAAAATTTATGTGCGGAATTACAGGAATCCTTACGCGTCACTCTGATGACACCTCCATTCGCTCTGTCCAACAGATGACAGATACTCTCCGGCACCGAGGCCCTGATGATAGCGGGATTTGGTTAGATCGGGAATACGGAATTGGATTAGGCCACAGGCGATTGGCAATTCTCGATCTTTCGCCGTCAGGGCATCAGCCTATGCAGTCCTATTCAGGGCGTTATGTCATAGTTTTTAATGGTGAAGTCTATAACCATCTTTCGTTGCGAAAGCAGCTGGCAGCAGGTGGGGCTCTGCAAAGAGTATGGCAGGGGCACTCGGATACCGAGACCTTGCTTGCCTGTTTTGAGACGTGGGGTATTAAGAAAAGTCTGCAAGACTTTGTGGGCATGTTTGCCCTTGCCGTGTGGGACCGACAGGAGAGGCTACTAACGCTTGCTCGTGATCGAATGGGCGAAAAGCCCCTTTATTACGGTTGGTGCAATGGAGGCTCTGGAGGTTTTATCTTTGGCTCGGAACTGAAAGCCCTGCGTCAATATCCCGGCTTTACCAACGCTATTGTAAGGGACGTATTACCCCTTTATCTTCGTTACTCGTATATTCCTGCCCCTTATTCTATTTATCAAGGTATATATAAGCTGGAGCCGGGCTGTATGCTCACGCTTGTTTCCTCTGATCGGTATATTGAGCCCGTCTTTGCGCCCCATGCCCCCTGTAAAGATACCGGCTGGATCTTGGAACGATATTGGTCGCTGCATGATCAGGTCAAGAAGAGAGAGTCAGGTATAATACTTGACGAGCGGGACGCATTATCCTCCCTCGAAACAGCCTTAGCAGAATCGGTCCGTATACAATCAAGAGCAGATGTTCCGTTGGGTGCCTTTCTTTCCGGCGGTATTGATTCCTCTTTGATTGCAGCTCTGATGCAAGGTCAAGCGACCAAACCGATCAAGACCTTCACCATTGGATTTGAGGAAGACGGCTACAGTGAAGCGGTCTATGCAAAAGCCGTTGCTGAACACCTGCATACTGAGCATACGGAATTGTATCTTACTGCCACCCAGGCAATGGAGGTTATTCCGCAGCTCCCTACCATGTATGATGAACCCTTTGCTGATTCGTCGCAAATCCCTACCTTTTTGGTGGCGCAAATGGCCCGCCAGTATGTTACAGTGGCTCTGTCCGGTGACGGCGGGGATGAGCTATTTGGAGGGTATAACCGGTATCTCTGGGCACCAAAGATCTGGAAAAAAATCGCTTGGCTTCCCTTTGTCATTCGACAGCAGCTCTCTCGCCTACTTATCTTGGCCTCTACGAATAATTTATTGACGCACCGGCAGGGCATTGTTCATAGATTACCGATAGCCTTGGCAGGAGAAAAACTGCAAAAACTCGGGCAACGTTTACAGGGCGTTCGTGATATTGATGATTTTTATCTGAGTTTGGTTTCGGAATGGAGAACACCAGAAGAGGCTGTCATGACTGGTCACGAGCCTGAACAGTTGCTCATGAGTA